>CALHRJ010000543.1 GCA_938038395.1 uncultured Deinococcales bacterium
TCTAAGGCAGCGGTTATTGGCTTTACAAGAGCTATGGCAAAAGAGCTTGGTGCTAGAAATATTAATGTAAATGCACTTGCGCCTGGATTTATTATCGATACGCCTTTCCATGAAACCTTTACAGGTGAAGAAAAATATGAAGGCATTGTAAAAGGCATTCCTTTAGGTAGAGCTGGCGTTCCACAAGATGTAGCAAACGCTGTTCTGTATTATGTGTCAGATATGGGCGATTGGATTAGCGGACAAGTTGCTGAAATTAATGGCGGTATGTGGTTCGTTTAAGTTTTTATTAAAACTATAATTTATACTATTTCTAATAACCCATAATTTATGTTTAACGTCAACTGGTCACAACTTCAAACTCAGGCTCAAACCCTGTCATGGTATAGCGATGTCGTATCAACCGTTCAAAAGCGTGTTGATACGTCAATCGTTCAGGGGCTAAGTGTTCCAGATTTACCAGGCGGGTGGCTTCATAAATATGTCTGTCAAGACACTTGGATGCCACTTCACTACAATGCAAATGATTCAAAGAATCACGTCTCACTACTTGGTAAAGTCTATACAGGTGAGTTGTTTGATGGTGGTTGGCTGGTTTGGCGACATAGAGAATTAGCAGATACTGCTAGAGATGCAGGATTCTTATATAAGCTTCAAGATGATGCCAAATACTTTGAAGCTGTCAAAACTATTTTGCTGAATTATGCAAAGGTCTATAACGGCTTTGATGGCGATGAAGATGCAGAAGCGTGGATGACCAAAGGGCGTGTCTTTAACCAAGCTTTATCAGAAGCAATTTGGGCAGTTCCACTTGTGCAAGGCTTTGCACTCATTCAAGATAGTCTGGACAATGCAGATCGTCAAGAAATTACAGAGAATCTACTGTATCCAATTGCTGAAACGCTTTCGAAAGCCCATGACAGTTTAATTGCTCAAGACAAAATTAACAGTAACTATGTTGCTTGGCTGATTGCTGCTATTGGCCTGATTGGCTTTAGTTTAAATGATGAAGCACTGATACACAGAAGTATTGATGGTGAAGGTGGCTTTAAAAATCACTTTGAAGTATCCATCTTAGCGGATGGTTTTCAGTATGAAGTTACCCCTTACTATCATAACTTTGTTGCTTTAGCCTTTATTGATTTAGCTGAGGCTGCACTAAGTCAGGATATTAACCTTTACGATTTTAAAGCTTCAAATGGTCAGAGCATTGCTAGTCTTTGGGAAGCTATGGCAATACTAAGTTTGCCTGATGGCACGATTCCTGAACTAAATGATGGCTCTTATTGGCAAGAGAGTATCTATGATAGTGAAATTTGCGATGTCTATGAATTTGCTTTGTCGCAGGAAAAGAATAGTGTAAAGCAAGAGAGCTATATTACGATTTTAAAAAATGCTTATCATCGAAGAAATACAAAGCGAGGTAGCTGGGCTGCGCTTCTGCGTGCTTCTCAGGATATCAATATAGAGATTAAAAACGAAAAAAAATCTGTTTGTTTAGAGGATAGTGGTTTTGCTGTTCTTAAGAATGATTACAACACCATAGCTGCTGCTATTCCATTTGGAGATTTCGCAGGTAGTCACAGTCACTTGGACCGACTTGCACCAAGTATCTATCCTTTTTCACTTGATGCTGGCACACCACTTTATGGCATTAAAGCTAGGGTGACGTGGTATCAACAAAGTTTGGCACATAACACTGTTGTTGTCGATAAAAAGTCACAGAACAAAGCGAAAGGTTTCCTTAAGGAATTTGGGAATGATTCTATCGCTTTAACATCAGACGTACTTTATGACGGTGTAACAATGGAACGACGTTTGCAATTAAGCACAAATAGATTAACTGATGTTTTTGAATTGGCTTCTGAACGTGAACATTGTTTTGATTGGTTATGTCATACAGATGGTACGTGGAATCTAGAAGATGTTTCTTTTGAAGAGGTTGATGAAGACTACGGGGATGATGAGGCGGGTAGGTTGGTAAGAATTATAGCTAAAGCAGATATTGATAAGAGCATCAAGGCAAAGACGCATTGTGAAGGTAAGGACTTTGAGCTCGAGCTAACCTCCTCGTCCCCCTTCGAACTCCTTCTCGCAACCTGCCCAGGACGTTCACAACACCCGCATCTAAAACGCCAACTACTTATTGCCAGAGTACAAACATCTAAAAATACTTATTCAGCAAACTACAAGGTACTTTCATGAGCTATTTATTTCTAAAAAAACACACAATTGAACAGTGGCGTGAGTCTACAAAAACAACGCACAAAGCCAGATATGAAAGACTGCTTGATCAAGCAGCGTCATATGCAGATCATCTCCCACCACCAGAGCATCCAAGTGACTCAATAACCTATATTGGTATGGCAGTTGCTAACATGAGTTTTGCCTATTTGCTTAGTGGTGACAAAAGCTATCTAGATGTTGCAAGAAAGTGGATTAAAGTTGGTATCGGCTACCCAAGCTGGGGTAAAGAGCGCATGCCTGACCATGATCTTGACGCAGCATGGTTACTGTTTGGTTTAGGTCTTGGTTACGACTGGATAAAAGATGACTTGCCAGCCGATGAACGTCAGGCACTTCATGACAAACTCTATTTACAGTGTGAACGTATCTATGATTTTGCAGTAGAGAGTGAAGGCGTTTGGTGGAGTTCTGGCTATTGGCAAAACCACAATTGGATTTGTTATGCAGGTCTTGCTACTGCTGCCTATGCACTTTCTGACGAGCATCCAGAAACAAAACAGTGGACCGATAGAGCCTTAGAAAATTTCCAAATTGCTTTACCCCTTATGGCAGATGATGGTTCAGATTATGAAGGACCAGTCTATTGGCGTTATGGTTTTATCTGGTTCTTGATTTATGCAGACTTAGAACAACAACAAAGTGGTACTGATTTACATAACTCTAACTTTCTAGCCAAAGCTGCTGATTTTAGATTGCACTTAAGTGCGCCGAATCTTATCAACACCGCAAATATTGGGGATACCCATGACCGTCGTAGCGCACACTCTGCTGCGATTAATCACCGTCTAGCAAGTCTTTATAGATTAGGACATATTCAACAACTCACCGACCATTTTCACGATACTGGTGAGTGGTTGCGTGAAGGCCGTGAAGGTTTGGTCAAACCAGGTGTACTGCCAGAGGCAATTCTAGAATTCTTATGGTACGACCCAACGCTCGAACATGCTGAACTTAAAGAACAGCCTTTAACGATGACTTACCCTGATATGGGTTTCGTTGCAAAACGCAGTAGCTGGGATATTGACGCAACTTACTTAGCGTTTAAGTGTGGTTCACCTACAGGTCACAAACCATGGATGTATGGTCAAGCCTATAACAGAACAAATGATGGTTGGCAAACCATCAGTGCTGGTCATGCTCATCCTGATGAAAATGGTTTTATCCTTATTAAAGGGGAAGACTACCTTGTTGTTGATGAAGGCTACAGCCGAACAAAAATGTCTAAACACCACAGTACGATTCTGGTTGATGGGCAAGGACAATACGACGAAGGTGGCTACAATGCGTTTCGTGACTTAGGACCAGAATGGGGTGGCCGTTTAGAGTCAAGCATAAATTTAGGTGAAACCTCTTATATGCGTGGTGAGGCTGCAAGGGCTTATCACTCTGACCTTGGCTTGCGCCAGTTTACTAGACAAATTTTATTCTTAGATTCGAATCTTATCGTTATTCATGACACATTACGTGCAAACGAAAATAGAACATTCTCTTGGCAGTTACAGATGGATGAAACTCCAGAAAAGGTGTCTGACAATAGTTATGCTATAAAAGCTGGACAGAGTGGAATGTCTATAGAAGTATTTGAACCGCAAGGTTTCCAAGTAGACATCGCTGAAGAGGAAATTACTGCAAACCCAACCTCTGCTAAGCCTGACTGGATTATCAGAAGTATGCAGTATGCGCTTGTACTGTCTCCTGCAGAGAAAACAGATACTACGAATTTCCTAGTTGCATTGAATTTAGATGATTACGCTGTTACAAAGTTAGATGCTAGTCGTGGTCATGCTATTAAAGCTACTAAGGGAGATAAAACACTTCATGCTGCTTTTGCAGACGCTAAGGATGGCATTCTTGTCAATGACTCAATTGAGAGTGATGGTAATTGGTTATCTAATAGTAGCGAGGCTGGAACTTTAAAGGCTTACAGTGCTGGTGAAGTCACAAACCTGTGGTTTGACAAAGTACTACAATTCTGTGCTGATTATCCAATGTCTGTAGCTGCTGAAGTTGCAGATAGTGGCGTTAAGCTAAAAATACAAAGCGCTATCAGCACCTATATTAGTGTTCGTTTTGCAACGAAACCAACTCAGCTTTTAGTCAATGGCGAAGCTACTGATTTCCACTACAATGCAGATGTTTCTTTAGTCAGACTAGAGATACCATCTGGTGAGAGTGAGATTACTATAGATGTCTAATCTCAGCTCACAAGTCGATAACCCTCTTTTCAATAATGCACTTGACTATGCGTTCAGTACGCTTGAAGGCAATATGCAAGTCTTGCAAGATTTTCCTGAATCTTGCACAGGTCCTGAATGGACGACTATTGTGAAAAATAGAGTGCCAAGTAATTGGGTTAATGGCTTTTGGGTTGGACAGTTATGGTTGGCTTATGGACATACCAACGATGAGCGTTTTGCAGATGCTGCAAGACAGTGGTCGGATAAACTTGCTTGGCTTAAAGATAGTGTAGGTACTCATGATTTAGGCTTTATCTTTTATCTATCTCATGTAATTGGTGCTAGACTAACAGGAGACGAAAAACTATATACAAGTGCGCTTCAAGCTGCCTCAACGTTAATCAAACGCTATAACTCTAGAGGTGAATATTTACAAGCTTGGGGTACACCTTTACCTACAGGTACTCGTAAAGATCGAGGACGTATTAACATCGATATCATGATGAATCTTGAATTGCTCTATTGGGCAACTGAGTATAGTGGTGATACACGCTATGCAGATGTCGCGAATCAACATGCAAGAACAAGCCGTTTAACGCTTGTACGTGCTGATGGTTCTATTGCCCAAGTTGGAGACTTTGATCCAGATTCAGGTTTATTTATTCATGAAGAAACACATCAAGGTTTTAGCTTTGATGGCTGCTGGTCTCGCGGTCATGCTTGGGGACAATATGGATTTGCTACGGCATACTTATATACTGGTTTTGATTCTTTTTTAGAAACATCACGTAAAAATGCTCAGTATTTAGAAAAAAATCTGCCAGCTGATTTGGTCCCTTTTTGGGACTACGATAGTCCAGATATCCCTGATACCTATAAAGATAGTTCAGCCAGCGCAGTTTATGCTTGTGGGCTGCTCGAGCTAGCCAACTGTGAATCTCGAATCGGTAATCAAAGTGCAGCCGAGCACTTACAAAAGCTAGCTTCAACCATGACAGAATCGCTGTGGCAAAACTATTCAGCAAAGGACACGCCCATGCCCACCCTTCTAAAAGAAGGCGCACGTTCAGTACCCCACAACTATATGGAACAAGCCCTTATTTATGGTGACTATTATTTCCTAGAGGCTTTAACAAAATTAACTCGACCAGAGTTAGCAATGAAGGCTTTCCCTGAAAAACATCTCACTTATAAAACTACTTAGGAAAGTCTGGAGAATATTTAATGTCAGAAACTGTATATAGAAAAAAGAGATTCAATCTATTTCGACCAGGAACATGGTCAGCCTCTCAGGCTGAAGCTGTTTCAGGCTACCTCTTTATCTCACCTTGGATTATAGGTTTCATAATTTTCGTAGTTGGGCCAATGATTGGTTTGGCATGGTTAAGCTTTCACCGTTGGGACTTAATTGGTGACCCAAGGTTTGTGGGTTGGCGTAATTATGAAAGACTGTTTTCAGATAAGTTATTTAGAAAATCATTAGAGGTGACAATCCTTTATGGTCTTGGTCGTGTACCACTGGGTGTCATTGTGGCATTGGCGACTGCTATTTTGCTTAATCAAAAAATCAAATTCGTAGGGTTTTGGCGAGTTATCTATTACCTACCTGTTGTTCTGCCACCAGTAGCGGTTTCACTTGTTTGGACTTGGATTTATAACCCACGCTACGGCGTTCTAAATGGTTTCCTAAATGGATTAGGTTTACCGTCGGTCTCTTGGTTGGATGACCCCAACCTCGTATTGCCGTCGCTTATGATTATGGCAGTTTGGGGAGCAGCAGGTCGAAATATGATTATCTACTTAGCGGGTTTGCAAGGTATTTCTAAAGATCTCTATGCAGCTGCGGATATTGATGGCGCGACACCTTGGACACGATTTTGGCGCATCACGCTTCCGTTGTTAACACCCGTTATCTTCTTCAACGTTGTTACAGGTATGATTGATACCTTTAAACTCTTTACACAAGCTTACGTAATGACTGAAGGTGGACCACAAAACCAATCGCTCTTCTTTACCTACTATTTGTGGCGCACAGCCTTTCAAGAGTACAGAATGGGCTACGCCTCAGCTATGACTATGGTTGTCATGGTCATCATCATCATATTGACACTTATTGTATTCCGCTCATCAAAAGCTTGGGTTTTCTACGAAGCTGAAGTTAAGGATGGTAAATAAATGGCTACCTCGGTAGGAAGAAGAAAAACGCCTAACTATCAATTAAGGCGAACCTTATCACATACTGCGATTTACCTTGTCTTGGTTCTTGGTGCTATTTTGGTATTTGTTCCTTTTGCTTGGACAATAAGTACTTCATTAAAAACAGAAGCTCAGACTTTAAAGTCACCACCTGAATGGATTCCAAATCCTGTACAGTGGCAGAACTATCCTGATGCACTGACAGCAAGACCTTTTGGAAGGTACTATAAGAATACCTTTATCATCACGATTCTTAGTGTCATTGGACAGGTACTTAGCTCCGCAGTCGTTGCCTATGGCTTTGCTCGCTTTCGTTTTCCGGGACGGAACCTTCTGTTTATCATTGTTCTTACGACCTTGATGATACCTTTCCAGATGCTTATTATTCCACGCTTTATTTTGTTTAAAGAACTAGGTTGGTTAGATACATTCTTGCCACTTATTGTACCGAACTTTTTTGGTGGTGCATTCTCCATCTTCTTGTTGCGGCAGTACTTCATGACGGTTCCTTTGGAACTAGATGAAGCTGCCAAGATTGATGGTGCAAATGCTTTCCAACGTTTTTGGAGCATCATGCTGCCATTGGCACGACCAGCGCTTGGCGCAGTGGCTGTGTTTGAATTCATGTCTACATGGCAAGATTTTTTAGGACCACTGATTTACTTGAGTTCGGATAGAAACTACACGGTTTCAGTAGGCTTAGCAGCCTTTCGAAATGATTACTTTACGGCTTGGCATCTCTTTATGGCTGCAGCAGCAGTTGCGATGCTTGTACCACTTGTTGTTTTCTTCATCGCTCAAAAGTACTTTATTAGCGGTGTAACGCTCACAGGAGCAGGAGGTAAGTAATTTATAAGGTGATAGTTCATAAGTTTTATAGAATCGTTAAGCGTTTTATAAATAAAAGTTTTGAAGAAAGGAAATATTAAATGAAAAAACAAACAATTCTCTATAGTTTAGCAGCTGCAATGGTTTTAGGACTATTTACAATGGTGTCTGCTCAGGAAATCAAATGGTTCATGCGCTGGGATAACGCTCGTGTTGAAGCCGTAGCAAATCCTGTAATGGAAGCATTTACTGCAGAAACAGGCATCGACGTTGAGTTCGAGAACATTGGTAGTAGTAGTGACTACTATACTAAGTTGACAACAACTATTGCTGGTGGAACTGCGCCAGATGTATTTTATCCAGCGACGCACGTTGCTTACCGCTTAGCAAGTAAAGGTGCAATGCTAACACTTAATGATCTAATTGAGCGTGACGGCATTGATCTTGCTCAGTATGAGCCAGCAATTCTTGACCTGTATACAATTGATGGCAACATTCACTGCTTACCAATTGATACTGCAGCTCTTGTTGTTTTCTATAACACTGACATGTTCGACGCTGCTGGTCTTGCTTACCCAGAAGCTGGTTGGACTTGGGATGACTTCTTAGAAACTGCACAAGCACTTACTATTGATGAAAATGATGACGGCAGAAATGACCAGTTTGGTGTAGATAACTTCCGTAATTACTGGCCAATGGTTGTATGGAGTAACACAGGTCAAGGCTTATTTGACGATATCCGTAATCCAACTGAGTTCCTTGGCGATAGTGATGACGCTGTTGCTTCAGTTCAATTTGTTGGCGACCTAATTACTAAGTACAATGTAATGCCTACAGACGAAGACCGTGCTGATATTAGCGATTTGTTTGCTGCAAGCAAAGCTGCTATGCAAGTTGTAGGTCACTGGCGTGTACCACGTTATATGGCTGCTGAAGGTGTTAACTTTGATTTAGCGCCACTACCAGTAGGTAAGACTGGCGTACCAGTTAACCGTGCTGATGGTAGCTGCTTTGGTATTTCTGCAAAATCTAAGAATCCAGAAGCTGCATGGGAACTTGTAAAGTACCTAGCTGCGCCTGGTGCACTTGGTGTTGATATTCTATTAGACCGTCAGCAAATGACACCTGTAATTAGTGATTTCAAAACTGATGACAGATTCCTTAATCCAGAAATTCTTCCTGGTGTTAACAAAGCTGCATTCTTAGCGGGTACAGAAAGTCTAAACTCTATGTACGATCCAATTCACCCAATGTATTCTGCATTTGATTCACTGTGGAAGCAAGAATTAGGTCAAGTTTGGAATGGTGATGCAACTGCAGAAGAGGCAATGGTATTGATTTCTACACAAGTTGCTGACATTCTTGCGAACATCGAAGACTACGAATAATTTAAACTAGCAATATTACAGTGTTAGTAAGCACTGAATCAGTAATGGAATTAAGTTGAAGTTATTCTCTTAACTTCTAATATTATTTACTACTTCAACTTAATTTCGTACCGACACTTACTAACCAAATCTATGGGGGATGTTCTTAAATGAGCACCCCTATATTTAATAATGAACTTGTAGGATGATGAATTCCTCGACGCTTGCTTCGAATTAGATTTCATAGCGATACATCGTCAGCTTGCTGCGATGCTGTTCATTACACCCTTATTCTCTTAATAATTGTCCAAGTGGCTTCCGCATGATTTATTCCCGCAAAAGCAAAGGCTCCCTATTCTGAAGCCTTGTTACCTAGGGTGGCGCTGTGCCCATCGCATTTAGTGCTTCACTATTCCAATTGTCATTAGGAAATGAAAAATAAAGTCAAAATCGTTCAGTGTATTTTTGACTCAATCAATAAAATTTACTCTTTACTTGGCGGACGTTGCCCACCCTACAGAAAAAATTATTTTTTGCAAATGCTGAAGGTTCGATTTAAAATGACCTATAAAAAACCACAAACAATATTTAGTACAATATTTATTTTATTTTTGACTGCCCTAACTACCTTGGGCTCTGCCCAAACCCATTATTATATAAATCCCGAAGGCTCAAACAAAAATGATGGTTTGTCACCAAGTACACCACTCAAGTTTATTCAAAGAGCAGTTGATATAGCCCAAGCAGGAGATACCATACATCTTGCACCAGGGCACTATAAACAAGACATTCAGTCAGTACGTGCAGGTACTGAAGGCGCACCTATTACGATTACTGGCACTAAGAATGCTATTGTTCATGGCGTAGCAAGTAACCGCATGGTACAAATCCACCATGACTATATTACTTTAGAAGGCTTTACGCTCGATGGTTTGCGTGAAGGTGGCGACCCCGAACGCATGGGTAGCTACCGAGATAAGTTGCTGTATGTTATTAGCTATGAACCACAAGATGGTGTTAATCATCTACGTGTTTTAAATATGACTTTTCGCAATGCTGGTGAAGAATGTATGCGATTGCGTTATTTTGCACAGTACAATGAAGTTGCTTATTCGAGCTTTGAAAACTGTGGTTTGAGAGATTTCAAGTTTGGTGATTCTGGTGTTGTTGGTGAAGCCATCTATATTGGCACCTCTAGCAAACAATGGGATGATGGAAAAAATATGACGGTTGAGCCTGATCAAGGTAGTTACAACTGGATTCACCACAATGTTATGAATACCCAAGGCAATGAATGTGTTGAAGCTAAAGAAGGTACATCACATAACATCATTGAATACAATGTTTGCTTTGGTCAGAAAGACCTGAACTCTGCTGGGATTGTCTCTCGTGGATTTGAAAATGTCATTCGTTTTAACGAGATTCATACGAATGTTGGTGCAGGGGTACGTCTTGGTGGACATATGGTGGATGGTATTCAATATGGGGTTGATAACCATGTTTATGGAAACTTGATTTATGGCAATGAAGCTGGTGGTATTAAGATGGTCATTGAAGGACAGGGAATGATTTGTGGGAATGTGTTTTCAGATAATGTGAAGGGTGACATTGTAGGGGATGCTAGTGGAGATGTAGACGGGGCTCGAGCCTGCCCAAACGATTTACCTTAAGTGTTTGTAAGTTACCATTTGAACTAAAATACTTCTGAAATGTTACGCCTGTCTTTGAAGTCTGAAATTTCCACGTTTATGATATGTTTGTAATAGTAGTACAAATCTGGATCTAATGTAGTCTGATATTTTGAAAAAGAAAGCTTGGCTGAATAATGGGAAGTCCAAAAACAACTGAACGTCGTGTGATGGGTTCACTGCAAAGAGCCTTTGATATCTTGGACTTGTTTAGCGCATCCTCACCTGAACTAGGTATCACTGAAATTGCTCAACGCTTAGAACTTCATAAGAGCACAGCGTCAGGCTTGATTTATTCACTAGAACAAGGTGGATACTTAGATCAGAACCCTGAAAACCGTAAGTACCGTTTAGGGTTAAAGTTGTTAGAGCGCTCGACTGTATTACTTGGACAGATAGAAATTAGAGAAGTTGCCAGACCCTTTCTATTTGAGCTTCGAGATTGGTCACAAGAAAGCATAAATCTTGCAATTCATGATCAAAGCGAAGTTGTATATATTGAACGCTATTTAAGTGAACAAGGCCTGAGCTACCGAAATGTTATTGGAAAGAGGGCACCTGTCCACTCGACAGCACTTGGTAAAGCGATACTTTCAGAGTTGCCAGTTGAAGAAGCTGAAGATATATTACAGTCGTATAAATTTGAAAAGAAAACTGAATATACATTACTTACTGTCGAAGCAGTACTAAATGATTTAGTTGTGAGCAAAGATCGTGGCTTTGCTTTAGATGACCAAGAACATGGCTTGGGTGGACGTTGTGTTGCCTCGCCTATATTTGATCATCGTGTTCGACCTATTGCAGCGGTGAGTATTTCGGTACCTCTTGCTAGAATTCCTAAGAATAGGATTTCTTATTATGGTAACAAAGTAAAAGAAGTTGCTCACAAAATTTCTTTGAAGCTTGGGTATCGACCTTAAGAAATTATAGGTTATATACGTACTAGCATCACAGGTTTTTTATATTCTTGATTGCTGAGGGTTTGTACCTCTTTTATAGTTCTAAGCTAATGAGTATAAGAGACAAGAGATGACAAATGTGGAGTTTTTTAAACCCAAAAATGGGTGCCACAGACGGTAAAAAACAAGCATAGACAACATAAGATAATAAGAGAGCAGCTACTCCTAATTAGTACTTACTTACCTTTCAATAACATGGATATTTAGGTTGGGAAGCACCAAATTATCTGAAGAATACTAAGTTTGAAAAGTGTCTTGCTTAAAGATAATGAGATAGCAAGATCTAACAGAGACTTATCATAAGGAAGCGACCTAGAGTAGTCTTTAAGCTGTTAAAGTAATTTGCAAATTTGAGACTAATAAAGCTCTGAAATAGTTATATAGAAAAAGGCATTGAGTGAATAAAGATTCAAACAATGCCTTTAGAGAGAAGAAAGAGTTTTTATATCGATGTCAGATTAGAATAAGATTTCTGCCTTAGGCAGCTACAGGTGTAAGTGCATCTGCATTTTGTTCTTTAGTACGTATACGAACTACTTGGTCAAGCGTTTGAACAAATATTTTTCCATCACCAATGCTACCTGTATGGGCTGACTCAACAATCGAGTCAATCGTTGGTTGGACAAATTCTTCACTAACGGCAATGCTTAACTGAACTTTTTCGTGGAATTCAACAACAAATTTGTTGCCTCGGTAGTGTTCCACAATGCCACCCTGGCCACCATGCCCACTTACTTTAGATATAGTGATGCCACGAACGCCTGCCTTGAAAAGTGCTTCTTTAACTGCTGGAAGTTTTGTTGGTCGGATAATTGCTGTGATTAGTTTCATTTTTATACTCCAAATTTTCGTGTCAGATAATTTTATAACTGAAGGCTTTAAGTTTAATAATGAACTTACAGGATGATGAATTCCTCGACGCTTGCTTCGAATTAGGTATTTAGAATCAATGTGACTCTAAGTCAAAAGATTTCCCATCGATACATCGTCAGCTTGCTGCGATGCTGTTCATTAATCAAATATTATTAGAGAGAAAAAATCAGTCCCCAGCAGCTTTAAGTACAACAGGATCACCTAGGTAATCTGTAGTTGTATAGCCTTCGATACCGTGTTCTGCAACGTCGAGTCCTTGAACTTCTTCAGCAGCTGTAACACGTAAACCAACAGTAAGTTTAAGAATATAAAATAGAACAAATCCTGCTACAAATGCACCAGCACTATAAGATAGTGTGCCAAGCGCCTGAACACCTAAGTTAGCACCACCAAAAATACCAACTGCCAACGTTCCCCAAATACCACAAATACCGTGAACAGAAATTGCACCTACAGGGTCATCAACTTTAAGACGATCAAACATAAGTACACTAAATACTACAATCACGCCAGCAATAGCACCAACAAGAATTGCAGATAAACCAGTAATTACGTCTGGACCAGCGGTGATGCCAACAAGACCACCAAGTACGCCGTTAATCGTCATAGAAAAATCTGGTTTTTTGAAAAGCATCCATGAAATGCTCATAGCAGCAACTGCACCTGCAGCAGCTGCGAGGTTTGTATTGACAAAAATATTTGCTACCGCAGTCATGTCACCAGAGGTAGAGAAGGCAAGTTGTGAACCTGGGTTAAACCCAAACCAACCGATCCAAAGTAAGAACACACCAAGACCAGCAAGTGTCATGTTATGACCTGGCATAGCACTTGCACGACCACCTGTGAAACGTCCTAAACGAGGTCCGATAGCGAGAACTGCACCAAGTGCCGCAAAGCCACCAACTGCGTGAACGATTGAAGAGCCAGCGAAATCATAGAAGCCTCTTTCGGATAACCAACCGCCGCCCCACTGCCATTCACCCATGTATGGATAGATAAAGCCAGTCATAACGATAGAGAAAATAATGTAAGCAGTGAACTTCATGCGTCCACCGATCGCACCTGAAACAATAGTTGCAGCAGTTGCAGCAAATACCATCTGGAAGAAGAAGTCAGCGGTAGGTGCGAAGCTACTTTCATAACCATTTAGGAAAAAGTTGCCCCTGTTGTACATAAGAGAGAAGCCAACTGCCCAAAATGCGAGACCCGCAACAGCAAAGTCAATGAAGTTTTTCATGAAAATATTGACAACATTTTTTGCTGAGTGCAAACCAGCTTCAAGCAGTGCGAAGCCTGGCTGCATGAATGCGACTAAAACTGCAAAAAACAATAACGCAAGGTTATCGAATGCAAAGTTTGTTTCTGTAAGCTGAGCTTCAAGCGCAGCAATTCTGTCAGCTGTACTTAATTCAACGGCAGCTTCTTGCCCAAGTACTACTGCAAAAACAGAGCAAGCAAGAAAAAGTGTAAAACTACTAACGATACGACGCGACATGGTATGCATGGTGTGTCCTCCTAGAAACAACCTAAATATTTTGTGGATTTGAGATTTCAAACCACTTATGGAATGTTGATGCCCCTATCTACCAATTCCTAGCACCTGAAGATGATTATGCATTTTCAAGATGTTATTGTCAATAGTGTTAAATGTAACGAATTTTTTGTACATTTTGCAATATATTCTTAAAAATTGCATTTTGTTAAAAAGATATATGATATTTGTGTAGTATTGTATACGCAATGTGCTTTTGGTCGATTTTGGCATTAGTTTTGCCAAAAAGTTAGTTCTGTGTATCAAAAACAGACCAATTGATTAGCTCTAAGTGTTGTTGTGTCAGTTTGAAAGGTGATTTCTGTAGTATTATCTAAACTACAAACTTGCTGTTTACAAACTGTATAAGTTGATAAAGTAGCGTTTGTTTAAGCTATTGGAACTCTTGTGTATAAATGAGTCATTCAATAGACTAAGTACAATACTTCAGATAGTTAGGTTTTCAGAGGCAAGGGAAAGCGACTGTGATTTTAAGGTGGCACTAAGAAAAAAGGCTCGAGCCGCAACCAGTTTAGACTTTAGCTATTGGCTAAAACGTAGGCGTATGATTTTAGATGTTACCCAAAAAGAATTCGCTTCGCTCTGGGGCGTTAGTGCCTCCATGGTGCAAAAGATTGAAGTTGGCGAATATGAACTTGGCCAGCTTAGCTTTGACCGCCTTGAACTGTTACGTGAACTTTTAAAGATGAACGCCAGCCAGTTTTACAGCATCATGAGTAGCGATTCTGCGGATGATGCCCTAAAAGATACGGCTGAACGTATGATTGAACCACATGCGGATTTTGTAAACATCCCCTATTTACATGATGTGGATAAGCAAAATGCTGCATCTGAAGCTTTGCAACTACCAAAAGTGCTCATTGGTCAATTTGAAGTGGACAGTTTGCGCATTTTGACGGTACAGCAGGATTTTTTTGCGAGTGACCGTGTACGCTACACGCTACCAGTTGATTCGGCTTTGGTTGTGAATCAATACCTGATACCAGAAACAGGCGATATTGTTGCTGCTAGAGTTTTAGTTCTGGGTCAATGGGAAAATGTTGTCTTTCAATTTCCACAATTGGGGAATAAGGTTTTTTTACGTCCTTACAATACTAAAGATCAAAGGGCGATTGAGATTGATGCCAAGACGAAGCTCGAGCACAAAGGTGTACTCGTCGGTAGTTGGGTTTCGAAGAACTTATCCAAATAAAACTATAAAAGTAGTTTCTAAATCGTAATTCTAGTCATATCGCTTATTCTGAGGCGGTTTGCCTAGCTTTTTATGTGCTAACCATATAAACATCCGTTTTACAATAAAACATGCAATTTTTGCAAAACGTACGAAATAATCTTAACATATGACAATAATCGTTTGACATACCCAAAATAATGTGCATATACTCTAGACCTGAGACATTAAACAACCCATCGCGATGGTTAGTTCTCAAAATATTGATAAATTTTGCTTGGAGGAATACCATTATGCATTATTCAAACAATCGTTCAGTTGCGAAAAACATTACGTTTATGCTGATAACAACTTGCTTTTCATTGCTTGCATTGACTAACGCACAAGAAACTGTAAAAGTTGGTGTCGTTCACTCACTAAGTGGCACAATGGCAATTAGTGAAGTAACCGTAGCGAATGCAACAGAATTAGCAATTGCAGAAATTAATGAAGCTGGTGGTGTTTTGGGGCAGCAAATCGAAGCTATTTTAGAAGATGGCGCCTCTGAACCTGCAGTATTTGCACAAAAAGCACAAAAATTGATTGAACAAGACGGTGTTGTAACGATTTTTGGTGGTTGGACATCATCAAGCCGTCAGGCTATGTTGCCGGTGGTTGAGAATTCTTCTAACCTACTTTGGTATCCAGTACAGTTTGAGGGCAACGAATGCTCACCAAATATTATGTATTCTGGAGCACAGCCAAATCAACAGGCACTTCCTGCACTAGATTGGGCGCTCGAGCAAGGCTTTACAAAGTTCTTCCTAATCGGTTCTGACTATGTTTATCCTCAAACTGCAAACTTTATTTTGAATACACATATCATGGACCGTGGTGGCGAAGTCTTGGGTGAAGAGTACATCCCACTTGGCGATACCAACTTTAGTTCAGTTATCAATAAAGTCCGTGCAGCAAGTCCAGAACTTATCTTTAACACTCTAAATGGCGACAGCAATGTAGCCTTCTTTAAACAAATGGAAGCAGCAGGCTTTGATAGCGAAAGCCTACCAATTATGTCTTTCAGTATTGCAGAACAAGAAGCCGTAGCAATGGGTACAGAGTTAGTTGCTGGTAATTACGCTGCATGGAACTATTTCCAAAGCTTAGAAAATGATGCTAACACTGCGTTTATCGCAGCTTACCAAGCCGCTTATGGTGAAGATGCTGTTATCACCGACCCAATGATTCACGGATACATCGACGTTTATATGTGGAAAGCAGCAGTTGAAAAAGCTGGCACATTTGATGTTGACGCAGTACGTGAAGCAGCCTACGGTCTAGTGCTTGAAGATACCCCAATGGGTACAGTGACTGTCGATAGTAACCAGAGTATTTACCAAACTGTGTATGTTGGTAAAATCGGTGACGACGGTCAGTTCGAGATTGTTTGGGATTCAGGTGAAGCAGTAAAACCTGAGCCATACGATCCACTTGCATTCCCAGGTAACACCTGCGACTTTGCTTCTAATTAGAACGCTTCTAACTAGAAGACCTTTAACTAGTTTTTGAATAAAGTCTTTCGAAGGGTTGAATTACAGGGATTCAATCACTCTATGAAGGTAATATTCTTTAGACCAGATAGAGTAAGTCGTAGTTATAAAGAAAACGTTTTTTCGTAAGTTTTCTCGTTCACATTTTTTTCCTTCCTTCTTGTATACTCAGACCTTTTGTGAGGTCTGAGTATACGTATTGAATACCTTACGAGTATCTTTAGGTGCACCTCAAAGAAGCAGATGAATTTGATAAGAGCAACACACCTATTCATCAATTTAGTTTTGACACAATATTATTATTTCAAGAATTTATAGACAATCAATTTAACTTAATAAAGTGTATCTGTACTTTGGATAGTGATGAATGCAATGTGTTTTTGGAGTAACTTTCAAAAACTGCCAAGCTGTAACTTCAGCCATAGACTTTAGAAATCTAAAATATCTGTTGCATCATCCACCAATGTTTGGGTACACCAAATCTACCGTTTTCTAGGAGACCTCTGTGGATTCAGTTTTTATTATCAATCAAATGTTTAATGGCTTGAGTTTAGCTTCCATATTGTTACTTGCAGCACTAGGTTTAGCACTAAGTTTTGGCCTAATGCGCGTGATTAATATGGCACATGGTGAAATGCTCATGCTTGGTGGCGTAGTAGCCTATTTGGTTCAAAGTAGTGGCGTTTCTGAAGGTTTGAGTCTTTGGCTAGCCCTACCACTCGCTTTTTTAGCAACAGCATTGTTAGGCGCATTACTAGAAGTCACCATTATTCGCTGGCTCTATGGCAGACCACTCGATACACTTTTAGCAACATGGGGTGTGAGTTTGGTTTTGCAACAACTGGTTGTTATGTGGCAACCCTATGGTGTTAGTTTCGTTGCACCGCAGTGGCTTAAGGGCGCAGTATCGATTTCTTCTGGTGCTCTTGCTGGCGTTACTTTGCCTTATGTTCGTATTTTTGTAATTGTATTATCTATTTTAGTTATTTTAGCGTTGCTGGTTTTGTTGCGCTATACCAATATTGGTTTATATGTACGTGCTGTTAATCAAGATAGAGAGATGGCTTCTGCACTAGGTGTCAATACACGTTTTGTAGACATCACAGTATTTGCGCTAGGAACTGGCATAGCTGGTTTAGCTGGCGCAGCCCTTGCAACGATTTCCCCAATCACAGGTGTGATTGGCAGTAGTTATATTGTCAATGCGTTCCTCGTTGTTATTTTAGGTGGGGTCGGCAGTATAGGTGGAGCGTTACTGGCTGCACTTGCTTTAGGTTTCTTTACATCCTTTTTTGAAAGTTTCTATAGCGTTAGCTACGCAAAAGTCATCATTCTATTGTTAGTTGTTGCATTTTTGCAGTGGCGTCCAAAAGGCTTTATCGTTACGCAATCTAGAGCGTTGGAGGACACTGCGTGACCTTCAAATCTCTGTTGAATAAAAATACGCTTAGCATTGTACTGGCACTCATTTGTTTTGTCTTATTATTCTTAGCCCCTCTTTACTTAAGTGCTTTTAAGCTATCTCTTTTAGGGCGCTTTTTAGCCCTTGGTATGTTGGGTATTGGTATTTCTTTAATTTGGGGTTTTACAGGCATCTTAAGTTTAGGGCAAGGTGTCTTTTACGCTTTGGGTGGCTACGCAATTGCTATGCACCTAGTCTTAGTACAATCTGGCGATAAACTCCCAGGATTTATGGCACGAAGTTTTAAACCACGCATTTTAGAATTGCCGTGGTGGTGGGCACCCTTTGAGTCGCCTTGGTTTGCAATTGCTATGGTGATTGTTTTACCCATGATTGCTGCTTCATTGCTTGCTACGCTGGTGTTTTGGCGACGTATCTCAGGGGTTTATTTTGCACTCATTACCCAAGCTTTGGTACTTGCTTTTACTACTTTAATCGTTAGTCAACAGTCGTATACCAATGGCTTTAATGGGCTGACAAATTTTTCGACAATCTTTAGCTTTGATATAACGACCGAAAATGGTCGCCGTGTACTGTACTTGATTACAGTCGTAGTACTCCTTTTAGTTTGGCTTTTTGCCCAATGGATTACCAGAACGCATTTTGGCAAAGTCTTGGTTTCTATTCGAGATGGTGAAAACCGCACAAGGTTTTTAGGCTATAACACCACACCGTATAAGGTTGTAATCTTCACGATTGCTGGCATTATGTCTGGCATAGCGGGTGCATTTTTTACGATGCATGCAGGTATCATTTCACCCAGAGATGTAGGTGTTGCACCTTCGATTGAGATGGTTGTTTGGGTAGCAATTGGTGGTAGGGAAAGTATAACAGGTGCAGTTTTAGGCATGGTACTTGGTAACCTTGTTGCTGATTCTGTAAGCAGTCGCTTTCCTGAAAGCTGGCCACTCATGCTAGGTGCTTTGTTCATTGTTGTTGGAATGGTTTTGCCGAAAGGTTTAGTGGGCTTAGTTGAGTCAATGCGGAAATCTTTTGAGAATCATCGCATTCTAGATAAGCAAGGGAAAGCCATCGCAGAATTAGATGCTGGTGAGGCTTATAGAATGAGACAAAACGAGCTACAAAGTGTAAAAGGCTTGTCAGGGGTGAATAAAGGTGTTTGAGCAAACTACTACGTTATTGGAAGTTAAAAATTTGAGTGTGAGTTTTGACGGCTTTAAAGCTTTAACAAATGTAGACTTCACGTTAAAAGAAAAAGAAATTAAAGTTTTGATTGGTCCCAATGGTGCTGGTAAATCTACGTTGTGCGATTGTGTCATTGGCAAAGTTAGACCATCAGAAGGCAATGTTTTCTATAAAGGGAAAGACATTAGCCGAGTAACTGAATACAAGATAAATCAGTTAGGTATTTGTAGAAAGTTTCAAGCACCTGGTATTTTAGAACGCTTAAGTGTGTTTGAGAATCTTGCGATTGCGAGCCGAGTAAACCGTAGTTGGCACAAAAACTTAAAGCTGGGTATTTCTAAAGCTGAAAGAGACCGTATAGAAGAAGTGATTGCCCTCATTGGTCTTGAGGAAAAACGCCATATGGAAGCTGCCTATTTGGCACATGGTGAAAAACAATGGTTAGAAATAGGTATGGTGGTTTCGCAAAACCCAGACTTACTATTGTTAGATGAACCAACCGCAGGTATGACTGCACAAGAAACTGCCAAGACAGCTGAGTTGATTCGCAAACTTGTTGCAGACCACACTGTTTTGGTTATTGACCATGACATGACCTTTGTAGAACTTTTAGCAGCGCCTGTAAGTGTGTTGCATCAGGGGCAAATGCTCAAAGAAGGTTCAATAGATGAAGTGCGTAACGATCCTGAGGTTATCAAAGTGTATTTGGGCAGATCTCAAGAACAAGAGGGTCAAGAACAAGAGGGTTTAGATGCTTAAGATTGATAAAGTTAGTGCATCCTACGGCGCGTCGCAAGTGTTGTGGGACATCAGTTTAAACATTGCTAAAGGTGAGGCAGTTGCACTCTTAGGGCGAAACGGTGTTGGTAAAACAACCTTGCTAAAAACCATTATGGGTGTGCATCCTGTCAAGACTGGCTTTATCGCCTATGACAATACTGTAATTAGTGACTATAGAGCACATCGTCGAGCGCAGTATGGCTTAGCCTATGTACCTCAAGGCAGAGGTATCTTTCCTCAACTAACGGTTGAAGAGAATTTATTGATGGGCTTAGCGTCGCTGAATGGTCGGGGTGGTGATACACCAAAAAATGTACCTGACTATGTTTATGACCTCTTTCCTGTACTCAAGGATATGCTATCGCGCAAAGGTGGCGATTTATCTGGCGGTCAACAACAGCAACTTGCCATTGGCAGAGCGCTCACCACTAGACCAAGCTTTTTACTTCTGGATGAACCAACTGAAGGTATTCAACCTAGTATTGTCATGCAAATCGAAGAAGCACTGCGTCATGTTCGTCAAGAATTTGGCATAGCCATTTTGCTTGTTGAACAATATTTAGATTTTGCATGGAGCTTTGCTGATAGCTATTTTGTAATGCAGCGTGGACGCATTGTGGATAGTGGTCAAACTGCCTATGAAGATAAACAGGTTATTAGTCGTTTCTTAAG
>CALHRJ010000544.1 GCA_938038395.1 uncultured Deinococcales bacterium
ATGGGCAACTGACTTGGAACTCAATGAGTTGGTCAACTCGGCAAAATAGTCGTTATGGAAGTTGTACACCTGCGAATAAAACGATTCGAATATCGCATCAGCTAGAGAAGGTGCCACGCTTTGTGCTTGATTATGTGCTTGTTCATGAAATGGCACATTTGCTAGAAGCCAATCATGGCAAAGGTTTTTGGGATTTAGTCTACCGCTATCCAAAGACAGAACGTGCCAGAGGTTACTTAATGGCAATGGGCTTAGAAGAGCTAAGTATCGAGTAATATTATATTTCCGCAGAAATGTTTTTGAAAATTTATGGAAGTGTTTTTACCAGACTAATGGGCTGACCCATGATTGGTGCTGGTTTTTTAACGACGACATCCCAAACTGCTTTGGTTGATGCTAGAATTTCTCGTTGTTCGTATTTTTCTGCGTCTACATAGGTTCTTTGGTCAGCGATGACACCGATAGCTTCAATACCTAGACCATTGCAGATAAATAGTGCCCTGCTTAAGTGGAATTCTTGTGTGACAAGAATTGCTTTATCTACGCCAAAAATGTGTTTTGCACGGTAGCAAGTATCGTAGGTTCGGCGTCCTGCGTAATCTGGTTGTAGGTCATCTTCTAAAACGTTGGCATCAACAGCGTAATTCAGCATGGCTAAGGGCTCATTGTAGTTGTGTTGTCTGTTATCGCCACTCAGGAGAATTTTACTGATGTTTGTTTGCTGATAAAGGTTGATGGCAGTGTCCATGCGGTCCTGTAATACATGACTGAGTTGACTATTTGCCCAAACGCCAGCACCAAAAACGATGACGATATTTTCCTCAGCAGTGTTTTGAGTTAATTGTGCGACTTCTGCTGTCGTGAGGATGTGACCACTGAAATCACGTTTGATTTTTGTGCGAATTCCAAAAGGTAAAGCAGACAATAGAATACCCACTAGACATAATGTGAGAATTATTCGGGGGTTTAGAGGTGCTTTAAAGAATCGCTTGAGCATTACTAAGTCTACTTTAGGATGTTTGTATGAGTATTAAAAGAGTCCGGGTTCTTTAACAGTATGAGCAGATGAGGTTTTAAATTGTTTTATGTAAGCTTTGTTGAAACAATTAATAAGCCTAAGTGTGGTTGGAGTGAAAGTTTCTGATTCAGTGGGTCTGAGTAAAGCGTGTTGTTTTACGAGGTTTTCTGGATATTGTAGATTATGAATAAGGTCTTGTTTTAATTTTTCACCATTTTCTGTTAGTGTTTGCTTTGTTGATTTGAATATAAAAAAGCGTTTGTAGTGTTCTTCCTGAAGAAGGTCTTTGGAGTTTAAGGAAGGTGTAATGGCATATTTATTAAAGCCTTCTAGACCGAGTCCAAAGTATTTTTGAGCTGTACTGATAATTTCTTGTAGTGTGGCAGTAGTTTTTGATTCAAATACTTCTTTTAGAAAGATATGGAATGCCTTATAGGTATCATGTTTTTGGATAGTTTCTAGTTGTTCTTTGGTTATTTCTATAGTTGTGGAGACTGGCGTGCAATTGATGGTTAGGTGGGGGAAGAGGGATAGCTCGAGCAAACCCAACCTTAGCAACTCAGCCCCCTGACGCTCATTAGGTGCTAATAAAACACAAGCCTCAACACAACACAAATCTTTAAGGTCTGCCATTTAATTAATCAAAATATCAAGCAATTCACTAGCCACTCTTTGACTCTGCTCAACACCGTCAAGGTTTTCATTCCAAACACCAATCGTGGCAGAAATAGCAACAATATCAAGCGTAGCAATTAGATGTTTAAAGATTTCTGCTACTTCTGATGCACGAGGACCATCTTTGGCTGGATAATTCACCGCAGGAATATCATCTAGGTGTAATACGTCAACATCAAAATGAACATAAACTGGTCCTTCAATAGGATAGTCTTTAAGTGCATTCATATCTTTAATATGTACTATGTCTGAATTGTCGACTAAAATTTGCTCACCAGGATCAAGATCACGACCATCTGCCAGAATTATTTTAGATTCAGGATGGGGTTTCAGACCTACAGCTTCGCACATGCGTAACTCGCCCAAACCAGCAATCATAGCTAAAGGCATACCCCCAAGAAAGCCACTTGGGGTGGTTTCCCAAGTATTAAAATCACCATGTGAATCTAGCCACAGAAAAGTGGGGGTAATGCCAGCACGTTGTAAACCAGCCATGACAGGAATTGTAGCGCAACAATCTCCAGCAATGCTTATAGGGCGTTTACCCGCTTCAAGTGCAGCAGCAACTTTGTCAGCTAATGGAATGTGTACGCTACTTGCTTTACCTTGTGGGTCTGCATCTGAAGGTAGCTCTGGCGTGTTTAATTCCCAACCTTCTTTTTGAAAGCTTAGGAGGTTGTCGGCAGCTTTATCAATATAGAAAGGACTTAAGATAAAGTGATTTTCCCTTTTATTCCTGTGATTCATAAATTGATTATACGCTATTTTTTTCTAAGCACGTACATAAAGAAATGCCCTGACGCTAATTGAGGGCATTTCTTTAAATTCCGATATTGATATTATTTTTTCTATACTTCTGGCCTATATTTTTGGATGGTATTTCTGGTCTATAGTTTTAGCCAATTATTCTTGGATAACGAGGCAACTCAGAGAGGATTTCTGGCCCATCTTTACGTACAATAACGATTTCTTCTAAACGTATGCCAAACTTACCTGGTAGATAGATACCTGGCTCAACAGAAAAGACCATACCTTCATCCAATACACTTTCTGATGTTGAGGTAATGTAAGGCGGTTCGTGTATTTCTAAACCAAGACCATGACCTGTTCGGTGTACAAAGTATTCACCATAACCAGCGTCTGTGATGACCTGTCTAGCGGCAGCGTCAACATCTTTAGCAATAACTCCTGGGCGAATGACTTCTAGGGCAGCATTTACAGCAGCGTCTACAATGGCGTG
>CALHRJ010000545.1 GCA_938038395.1 uncultured Deinococcales bacterium
GCTTCGAATTCACCAACAACGGCTTCAGCATGTCCTTCTAAACTTGCCTCACCCCAACCCACGTTACCCTCACTGTCTTCGATTCGTACAAAGAGCCAACGCGGTGGTACGAGAAATGTTTCTATCTTAGTTAACTGCATCCATTCAACCTCACTCAGATACTATTTTCTTTGGCTATCTTTAGTTGTAAAGCTATTCAATAATTTATTTAACCACTAATCATCCATGGGGTACAAACTGGCGCCCCCATCAACCAACAATACGGACCCTGTCATATAATCGGCCATTTCTGAACATAAAAACAAAAAGCTATTCGCTACACTTTCTGGTGATTGCAAATTGCCTAGTGGTATAGCCTTTTCAGCGCGGCTTTTATATTCTGGTTCATTCTCCAATTGTAGCTTAGCCATGCCTGCTGCAACGATTCCTGGCGCAATAGCATTCGCTCGGATACCTTTAGGGGCAAGCTCTCTAGCAAAGCCACGCATGAGCATTTTTAAGCTAGCTTTGCTTGCATTGTATGGCGTGATTTCAGGCCAAGGCACATCTTGTACCCATGATGTTGTAAAGATAAGATGACCTCCTATATTTTGAGCAAGCCAATGTTTTGTGGCTTCTTGAGCAACGATAAAGGCGGCACGTTGATTTAGATTCATGAGTTTATCAAAGTCTTCTAAGGGGTAGTCTTGAATAGGTATGGCTTTGCTCATACCTGCGTGACAACAGACAACATCGGGCAATATTTTTAAGTTTAAAAGTTCTGAAAACAATGTTTGGACTTGTTTTTGATTCGTAATATCAGTTTGGTAATAGGTGATATTTTCTAAGTTGATGCTCTGTTGTTCTAAAGTTTTTAATGCATCATCTTCACTTAAAATATCAATGACCAAGAGGCTTGCACCATGCTCAACCAATAACTTGATGACGGGAATACCAAGCGCACCACAGCCACCTGTAAGGAGTATTTTTTTTCCTGTTAAATCAAGTAAGCTCATCAACCTATCCCTTTATCTATATGTTCTTAAACCTTAAAAATGTTCTGGTTCTGGTATTTTTCCTGAAAGAACATAGCCGTCATCGCTAGGTTCATAGCCTAGCTGTTCTTTTGTATCGCTAATATCCAATCGCTTATAAAAGTTATCTGAAATAACATGCCAAATGCCAAAGTTTAACTCTGATGCCAAACAGGCATCAAAGAATTTCATAAGGTCACGGTGAGTAATGGTCATGTGTAAAAGGTCGTTTTGGGCTTTGTTTTGTATCATGTCACTATCGTGCTCTGTAACCCAACCGATTCGCAGACAGTGAACTGCCATCTCTTTAAAAT
The DNA here is from genome assembly GCA_938038395.1 of uncultured Deinococcales bacterium. Classification (GTDB taxonomy): domain Bacteria; phylum Deinococcota; class Deinococci; order Deinococcales; family Trueperaceae; genus CALGZD01. Next base: position 1,328 of record CALHRJ010000545.1, read on the forward strand.
CAGCATAGTAGCGACCGAGTGCTTCACCCCAAGCTTTGCTGGCACCATAAAGATTGGCAGGCGCTACTGGCATATTAGTATTTACTTGAATGCCTTTGCCGTAACCATCAACTGAGTTGATGCTACTTGCGTAAATGACACGTTTGCAACCTGCTGCTCGAGCAGTTTCGAAAATGTTGTAAACGCCAATAATATTGTTAGGTAATAGACTTTCCCATGGTGCACTGATGCGGATATCAGCAGCTAAGTGAATGACAGTATGAATATCGGAATGAGCATTAAATATTGACTGGAGGCTAGCTATATCCGCTATATCTGATTCTATATAAGGAAAGCCATGCGTCTCAGTAGGTTCTTTTTGGTCGGTCAAGACCATGTCATAACGGTCTTGAATACGAGGAATCAAGAGTTGTGCTATAGTTCCCGCAGCACCTGTAATGAGAACCTTATCCTTAGGCATAAACTGCTTCTCTTAAACCTTTTAAGTAGCCAATTGCAAACAATCGCCCGATGGCTGAGTATCCAGCGTTGTCGTTTGAGTCACCTTCCATAGTTGGTACATGGTCGGGGCGTAGGACACCTGTAAAGCCTATATCTTTATAAGCTTGCATGCATTTAAGCATGTTTGTTTTACCTTCATCGTGAAAGGTTTCTACAAAGTCTTCAGGTGTTCCTTTGACATCTCGCATGTGTACAAAGAATATTTTTTCTTGCTCGCCAAAGTGCCTAATAACATCAGGTAGGTCATCAGTCATCATAGTAAAGTTGCCTTGGCAAAGGGTGACACCATTGACTGGACTCGGTGCCATATCAATTAGACGTTGGTAATTTTCTACACTTCGCATGATTCTGCCTAAACCACGAATGGGGGAGAGTGGTGGGTCGTCAGGGTGCATAGCTAAATTGACGCCTGCTTCTTCAGCAACCGGAATTACTCTTTCTAAAAAGTATTCTAGAGTTTTCCAAAGTTTTTCTTCGCTAACTTCTCCAGCTTCCGTAGGACCTTTATCTTCTAAATCTTCATAGCGAAAGCCAGTGACGACTGCGCCACCTCTGGCTGGAACATTTATCGAGGTTCGCATCCAGTTAAAGACAGGCATCCATTCGTAGCACCAAACAGGTATGCCAAGCTTGCCCATGTTCCTAATAAGTTCACAAGCACTTTCGATTTCTTCATCACGACCATCTAAGCCAAGCTTTGCTTTATTTAGGGGTGGACGAGATTCTAAAACATCAAAACTAAAGCCAGCACTTTCGTAGGACTGCTTAAGTTTGGCTAAAGATTTATAGCTCCAAGGTAATTCGGATGGGTCTAGTTGTGCAGCTCTTTCTGAATCAGACAGGCCTGGTGTCTCGGTTTTGAAGTCCATCATTCCGACTACATTGTTTACGCCACATTGCTTTACCATGCGCCAAAGTGGCGAATTATCGGGAGGAAGGATTTCTGCAATTTGAATCATATTAACTCCATAAGCGGTCGTGTGACCAATCTTTATCCCATTCTTCAGTAGATTCGAAGAAACGTGGGCGTTCTAAATCTAAAAACTCTTTAAAGGCTTCTTCGTTAATATCTGTGAAACCTAAACCTGGCGTTTCAGGTACTTTT
>CALHRJ010000546.1 GCA_938038395.1 uncultured Deinococcales bacterium
CCTTGGGTTAAACCTTGGGCGGTTTTACTTCCTTTTAATGGGGCAAAACATAACCGTTATACAGGTATCAATGTTTTTAACTTGCTTGATGCTTCAGAGGAACGCAGCTTTAAAAATCCTAGATGGATGACTTGGAAGCAAATTAATGACTTAGGTGGCACGGTTAAAGAAGACCAGCGAAAAGAATATACCTATATCTACTATGCGAATAAATTTGATGCCAAGCTAAAAGATTCAGAAGGTAAGGTGAAGACTGATGACAAGAACAATCCTTTAACTGTTAGAAAAGGCTATTTGAAGGCGTACCATGTTTATAATGTCGAGCAAACCGAAGGCTTAGGCGCAGAATTTTATACACAGCCAGCTTCAAGAAATACAGACGAACGCCTTGAGGATATCGAAAGTTTGATTGCTGCTATCGGAGTGAGTATTAACGAAACCAGTGGTGATAGTGCTTATTTTTCTAAGGGCTTAGGCAAGCTTAGTAACAAAAAGCCAAAAATTGTGTTGCCAGCTTTTGAGAATTTCAATGATGCATCTGAGTATTATGCGACGGTTTTTCACGAGCTAGCCCACTGGACAGGAACAGAAGAACAGCAAAACCGAGAGTGTTATAGCAACTACCACAAGGACAAAACGCAACGAGCAGAAGAAGAACTTGTGGCAGAACTCACCGCTTCATTTTTATGTGCTTATTTTGGAATCAAGTCACATGCTCAAGATACAAGTTACATTGCTTCATGGGTCAAACTTTTAGAAGACAGTGAACATGCTATTTTTAAGGCTTCAAGATTGGCGCAATCAGCAGCGGATTACTTGCTTGAAAAGGCAGGTGTAGCGATTAAGGGCAAATATACGCCTGAAAGTACAGAAGAAGCTTAAACGGTAAATGGTAGGGCGTTAGAGATAATCTAGCGCCTGTACCTCTCCCCTATTTCTTTGGCTGGGGTGGAAAGTTGTTTTCGCTAGTCTATCCAAAAAACGGACAGACTAACCAAACCAATATAAGACCGTGTAGCTCAAGCTGATGTATAAGGTTTTGAAGTGATTGAGGAATTGGGCAGTGAAAGCATTTACCAGTAAAGGCTTTGCTTGAAGATAGATTGGCAGTAAAGTTTAACGTGATGGCTTAGATGTTGGTAGTAAACTTAGTAAGCAGAACCTTTGAACTAAGTCAGCGGATAAGGCGTCGTTAGAATAGGACTTGAATATGGCAAAGAAAAATGCAGTTTCAAAATCAAAAAATGTACGCTTGGATGACAGGCGTTATGTTATCGACAATGAAGTGATTGAACTTGCATTGAGTCCTTCTGATGTTACGCCTAAAGTGTTGCTTGAATTGAAGTCAACCACCAAACTAATTTATTTTTATCACAAGAGTTTAGAGGCTGAATATTTTGATTACCTTCAGTCTGAATTAGCAGAAGCTTTGGGTGTGAGTCGACAAAGTGTGATGACGGCTATGGGTGAATTAGAAGAGCATAAGCTTTTGCTTTTTGATATTGAACAAGCGCCTCGTGTTCGACCTGTTTACAGAATTATTTAAATACAATTTGTGTTTAGAAAAAAATAACCAAAGGAGCTTCTGATCCTTTGGTTATAAATTTGTTTTTATGTAACTAGGGTCATTTACTGCAAAATAAATATTGATAGTAGTTAAAATTGCAATGTTGATAGCTCTTTAGTTTTGATTAAACACTGACGGTATTTCCAGTTGAGGTATTAACTTTCTTGACGGTTTTTTTCTTCTTACCCATAACACTATCTAGCTTGTTATCAAATTGTTCAGTATCGGGTAGCTCAAACTCAGGATTATTTTCTAATTCTTGCCAAGCTTCATCTATTGCAGCCGTGAGTAAATCAGTTGTTACTGCATCATTTTTGCTACTCAATGCTTCGCTTAAAAAAAACAGTTTTGTTGAGCTTACGGCGTTGAGTAAAACGCTATGTTTTTTAATCGTGTTTGTGCCTTTGTTTGCCTGTAGCTTTTTCAATGCCTCTGATACTGCGCTCATAGATAATCTTCCTCCTAAAAGTTTTTTAATACCTTTAAATTTTAACAAAGCTATGTTCTTAATTATCTTCTACTTTTTAAAAACTATTTTTCTTGTATCTCATGTAGAGATTAAACCTGTTTAGTGTAGTTCTTGTTTTTAAAGGCATATATTGAAAAACTGCACTACGTTCCGTTTTGAAGATTTGCTTTCAGTCGTCACTCGGCAAGCTACGTTATGACCGAAAGGAGCCGCCAATTTTGAGCGGAGCTTAAAATTGTGCAAGATAAGGATACAATCACGAATTGTAATTTGCGGCTCTGTGACAGTGTTTCTCTGTATCACATCAACTATAGACGTGATACAGGGTAAAATTAGGGTGCGTGATACAGAGATGATACGCAAACAGAAGGTTTTGAAAGCCCTTTGGAAGTTATTTAAAAATAAAATTATTAGGGTTTTTGGATGAGGTTAATATTTGGTTTATAGGAAACTTTAGGGAGAGAGGTTCTATGCCAAAAGCACAAATTTCATTGCGAGTTGACCATAATTTAGCAAGGCGTTTAAGGGAGCTGTCAGAGCGTGAAAGCAGACCCTTAACAGAGTTAACTGAAGAGCTATTAAATAGCGCTTTGGATGAGCGAAGAGAAGTCCTGGGAATTAGTTTAATTGACTCTGCAATTAACAGGATTCTAAGCAGGCATTTTAAGACACTTGGTGATAGGTTATCTCGAATGCTTGCACGAACGATGTTGGAAGCAATGACGAGTCGAGCCTTAACCATTCAATTGGTTGCCCAAAATCTTGGTGCAGATAAGGCAAGAGCCTACAATCAAAAGGCATATGGGGATGCACTTCAGAACAGCAAAAAACGTATCGCTGATCTTGAAGAAATCATCCAAACAATAGCCACAAGTCAAAGTGAAGAAACTCAGCAAAAAACCAAGCAAGATACAACCTAGTCTCATGGCGATTGTTAAAGCAAAATTTTTACCGATTAGACGGAGTGGTGGAATCTATGCAACCAACTCTTTGCGCTACGCTTTAGAGCGAGATTCTGAAGTAGACAATGCTCAAGAACGCATTGCCTTTGATGGGGATAGAGATAGCATTAGTGCGCTTGAAGCATTAGAAGAAATCGAAGGGGCAGAAGGAAAATATTATTACCATTTGATTCTTAATGCTGGAGATGGTCGCAGTGATGTAGACCTGCAAGATTGGACCAAAGAGACAATGGCTAATCTTGAGAACTCACTCGATGAACAAGGAAAAGGCGACAATCTCAAGTGGATGGCAGTTGAGCACAATGACCACGCAGACCATGACCACGTGCATGTTGTTTTGATTCTGGAACACAAACTTGATAGGGATGATTTAAATGACCTAAGAGAGTTTACGACTGAGAGTTTTGATTCTAGGAAAGATCTCATTAGAGAGCTTGATTTTGAGATGCAAGTGGATAAGGTTCAGGAACAATCTCAAGACATCCATCTTGGACAGATACTCGATGTGATACCGAGTCAAAACGTAACCATTGCCAGTGGGTCAGAAGACGATAAGAATAAGCAAAGAAAACAAAAACAAAACAGGGAGAGAGGACAGGATGAGGGTTGGTAAATTTCTTTTGGATTTAGCTTTAGTCAGTTTGTTAGGGTTTGGGGTTGCTCAAGGTGTTGCTATTGACTCAAATGCAGCAGAAGGTAGCAGTAGTCAACCTTATGAAGTTATCACCGAGTTTCAAAGCATTGTGGATGTAATTGAATCAACCGAAAAAGAAATTCTCTTACGAGTAGATACCTTGCGAAATCAAGCGATAGCCGAAGCGCTAAGACGTGCGATTCTTGAGAGGGATGTAACGCTTTACATGATGATTCCAAATGATGGTTTGGAGGACAATGGTAGCTATTTTCTAGCTCTAGCCTCTATCGGTGCAAAGACGCGTATTGCTGATGGTCAGGGCGCATTTTTGGTCAGTGATAGAAAAATAACTGTTTTTGGCAACATGCTGGAAAACCGTATCGTTACGCAGGGCGATATGGTGACCATGAAAGTGGCTAGTGAAAACTACGCACAAGCAGCTGTAAACGGCTTTATCACAGCTTACAGCAAGCTTAAGGCGTGGGATTGGAAAAGTATCTTAGAGGCAGACACTCAGGAAGGGGGAAATTAATGAATCAGTTACTACGTTTTGTCTTAATTGTCTTGGCTGGCTTGTCGTTTTTAGTTGCCTCCATTTTTATTTTTACCCTGAGTGCAGGGGGCGCAACCTTAGCGATTGCGCTGTATGGCATCAGTGCACTTTGTCTTAGTACCTTCGCTTTGATGAATCTTTTGACCGATATACGCAATGAATTAAGGCTTATGACTCAGCAGCGGGCGTTTAAAGAGATTTATGCAAGTGTCGAAGACCAGAATGCCACTTGATAATATTGAGGCTTTGGAAAGGGTTCTACCTGCTTGGGTCAGAATGCTTGCCTCTCCCCTCTTTGATGAGCTAGAAGAAATTGCGATGGACATTGAACGACCCCTTGTTATGACGCTTTCGGATGGGTTTAAAACCGCTGATAGGCTTGTCACTAAGGAAGACATTGACTACACGCTAGCAAGGCTTGACAGATTCAGAGAAGATAATAGGACAGGCATTGACGGAACGCTGCACCGCATCAGTGCAATTCGTAACCGCTACAAACAAATCATTGGCTTAACGATTCGAATTGGTCGCTATGTTGCTGAGGTTGCTTCTCCCCTACAGATGCACCTACTCAAAGATATGCAATCCATGATGTTGATTGGACCGCCAGCGGTAGGTAAAACAACGCTTCTTAGAGACGCTGTACGTGTTTTAGCTGAAGCGTATGGGGCTAAGGTTGCCATTGTGGATTCAAGTAATGAAATCGGTGGCGATGGTGATATACCCCATCACGCAATTGGTAACGCTAGGCGTTTGCAAGTTCCAGAACCAAGCGTTCAAGCTAAGATTCTGATGGAAGCTTTAGCCAATCACAGCCCTAAAGTTATTGTGATTGATGAATTGGGATACAAAAAGGATGTAGAAAATGCCATCACAATCGTTCAGAGGGGCGTGAAGGTACTTTCTACGGTTCATGGTAGGACACTTAAGGACGTGATGCTAAATCCTGATTTACAGCCCCTTTTAGGCGGTATTAGTGAAAAAGAAAGAAAGCGATTAGCCCCTGCTATCTTTAGGAGTGCTTTGGAAATACATGGTCGGGGAGATTATCAACTGCATGAGGATGTCGAAAAGTCGATAGATGACATGCTGTTGGGTGGTCAGGGCTTTAGCACAGCGCTTAATCAAGATAGTTTGCATTTAGAAGGGTTTTTGCAATCCTGAGATGTTGAAGCAATAGCCTTGGTACTAAGCCAGTGTTGGTGCAGCCTTACGCTAATTAGATTCTAGGAAGCGTAATCCTATTCTAAACTTTTAAACTTATGAAAGTCTAAAAGTTTAAAAGTTTAACATTTCAAACTTTCAGACTTTTGAACTTTTACCGTTTTGAACTTGTAAACTTTTAACATTTTGAAAGTCTGAAAGAGTGTTATGTTTTGCTATGGCAAAAATTATTGTTTTAGCAAATTTGAAAGGTGGGGTTGCGAAAAGCACAAGCACCAATCATTTTGCACATGCTGCACAAGCAAATGGTCTTGATAGTTGTATTGTTGATTTTGACCCCAATGCAACCCTTTACAGTCAAGGTCAACGTTTAGAACTGGGTGTACCTGTTTATCGTGGAAATTTAGAGGACATCGTAAAGCAACTTAAAGAAGAGATTCAACACGACTACATTTTTGTAGATACGCCCCCAAATAATGGCGATGTGATTACAAGACTCTGTTTAGTGGCTGATGAGGTTATTGTGCCTATCTCTCCTACTGGCTACGACTTAGACCTCTTAGCGCATACAACACGTCTAATTTCAGAGGTTGAAGGCATCCGAAACACTGCTTTACTTTCTATTTTGATAACCAAGTACAGACTTAATCTAAACTCAGCCAAAGAAGCGCTCGATAAACTCGGCGCAAACATGGAGAAATTTCCTGTTTTGGATAACCGCATCAGGCTCTTAGATGTTTATAGCAAATATCAGCGACCCACAAAACTCGATGAATACGAGGATGTCTTAAAAGAATTGGAACTTATCTAAAATGCCAAAAAGAAAAACACCTTTAAAAGAAACTGTCAAAGCACAAAATAATTTGGACTCATTGCTTATTGATGACAATACGAAAGAAATGGTTACTAGTACTACGCCAAAAGCTACTGTCCAAGCTAAATCATCAAAAACTAAAGCGAGTCCTGCACCAGTGGCAACTAAAGCCCAAAAGAAAATGGGCAGACCAGCCGTAGGTAAGCGAAGTAATCCAGATTATCGGCAAGTTACAATTTTTATTCCAAAGGATTTACATAAGACAGCCAAAAGAACTGCTGAAGATATAGAACAAGACTTTAGCGACTACACAGCCGACGCCTTAAAAGCATGGCAGAAGAAGCAGGGAAGATAGATACACTTTTGAAAGTTTAAAAGTGCGAAAGTTTAAAATTCTAAAAATCTAATTGCTTTGCAGTTAAAAGCGTTAATGTGTCTAGTGTCTATAACTTGAGCATAGACATGAACAGAACAGCGAATAGGGGAGAAGTAACAGCTGATCCCCATCACAACTATCAATAGTGCCAACGGTGCAGACCTTATCAGCACAAGATGCTCAAAGTATCATCATGTTTTAAAACGGTAAATCCATTCGTGAACTTATCCTTGAGGTTCACAAGGTTAAAGCTGGGCAAAATACAACAGCTATCTGCAAGAGGTATTACGGGGTCGGTTGACGCAGTTTCAATAAACAACGTCAGTTTAGAAACCCTGACCCCCTTATAATCAATAGTGTTCTAGGGGAATTTTAATAGAGAAGGAGAGAGTTGTATAATGTTTCTTTCTAATTTTTATTACTTCAAAAATAATGTTTAGTTAAAATAGAATTTCCTATTGCTAATCTTAATGAATTCAATAGTATATCAATAAGATACGCTATAATGTCTTATGAAAAATCCAATTACAAAATTATTAATGTCCGCAGTCGTCCTGTCGTTCTTTATGGTTGCTTTTGCTAATGATTATGTAGTTACAACCTATAACTTAGAAGCGGCAAGTGAACGCTCACAGCTTGTACAGCTAAGCCCCAATCACCTCACCATCATAGATTTTCCTGCCATTATTGACATGGTGTCGTCTGGCAATGGCGACCTGATTGACGTTGAGGTTACGGATGATAGAATTTTGTTAAGACCGACACGCTTGGCGGGTACAACAGATTTAGTCGTGAGACTTGGTACAGATACCGCTATCTTTTCAATTGCTATTGATACCAAAACCAAAACACCACGCCGTTACATTCTCAAGACTACTGAACAGCTTGAGGCAGAGCGCCAAGAACTAGAGACAGAGCAAGCTGCCCAACAAGCAGCAGCAGAGGCGGTTGCCAGACAGCAACAAGCACAGGCAACTTATGATGCTCAACAAGCAGCCCAACAGGTAAAAGCCATACCAGCGGTCATGAGAAGTGCTGCACCAACAGCCGTTCCAGCAGTGGCTACCGCTTCAAACCTTAAAACAATTGGTGGTATGCCAAGAGGTTTACAATTAGATATTACGAGTATTACCCAAGGTGTCAATAACACTGCTATCTTAAGTTACGCTTTTACGAATACAACCGCTAATCCTGTTACCTTACACACGGTTGATTTTGTAGCAGATAGCAGAACTCTAGCAAGTTATAGGACCGCAGTAAATCCATTTACCCAAGCGACTGAGGGGGAGGTTGTACCCTCGAACACAACTGAGTATGGAACGATTGTTGTCTATTCAAAACCATTAGACCCAACAACGATTTATATATCTGGCAGCGTATTGGAAACAACAGAACAAGGGGATGTAACCCATGCTTATAGAGATGCTTTTGTTTTCTAGAGCATTTAAAGTTTCTCTCCTACTCATACTCTTATCTACCTTTGCCATAGCCAATCCTTTTGCTGGACAAACAATACTTAAATCTAGTGACGTTGGTATAGTCAGCTATATCGACATAACCTTAAATCCAAGTTGTGTAACAGGTATCACGCAAGCGAGTGACGCCACAACCTGTTTACCGCATATAGAAATTATAGACTTAGACCAATATCAAGAGTGCATTGATACAAGTAACCTTTATGATTGTGCTCACAAGTTTGAGTATGTTGTTCCTTACATTACAGAAGCAATCGCAGAAGCAATTTTGGTTGACATCAATAAAGCCTTTGGTGAGTATTACGATGAAGTCATAGATATTTATAATGCTGAGCTTTGGTCATTGCCTTATTGTGTGAATGCCTTTGGTCTTTGTCCAGAACCTTTTGATCTAAAGTGTTTGGGCGAACGGATGCTAAAAGCCTATGGACGAGTGTTGGCTGAAGCCCAGCCGAAATACTGGGCTAAAGTCATTGTGACTTTAGCAACACACAGTCCAGCAGCATTGCATTACTCAATTCCTTATCCATTAGGGGAGGGGATGATTGTATCACCCATCATGGCAGACTTACCACAAGCAGATCAATACTATAGAAAACTTGTGAGTGAACCAGCACAAGATACCGTGGATTACTTAAGGCGTTTAGGGTATATCTCAGGACTTGATACACCCTACCTAGCAAATGAAATTGCGTTAGATGCTGGTGGTCTTTTTGAGATAGAAGAAGATAAGCGAACGCTTGATAGAGCAACCATACTTGAGCAACAGCAATTTGGATTTGCGAATCTTTTTGGTATTTATAACAACCCTGAATTCCAAATGCACTTCAATGTATTTAAGGGTCCGTATGCACCTGGCTTTTGTTGGACCTGCACACTCCCTGTTATTTGTGTGCCACTTGCACCTGTACCCTCAGTTGTTCCGATGCCAGCCATGATATACCCAACCCCACGTGCTAGACCTAAATTTGTATCTGTGCCAGAAGGCTATTCGATACCCGATATTAAGGGGAATCCTTTACCCAACCCATTGAATTGATAAATAGAGTTATAGCCTTTAGCCGATAGGTTCATACTCTGACTTATGATAGAGTTAAGTCTAATTATCGCCATCTTTTTTGGAAAGTCTATGTTTTTGATAAAACACAGACTTCCTTTTTACCTATTAATACTAAAGCCTATATCGTTATCTGAGGTTTGATAAAGAATATATAACTCAGTGCCTTTTTCACTAAAGGCAGTACGAATAATGTTTGTATCATTGTTATCAGGAAGTTTAAGTGTATCGGATGCGCTACCCATTAAATAGCCCCAAATACTAGGCGCTTCGTATTGTTCAATTGCAAATTGTCCATTGGTGGTTACGGATGTTGGATTGGCTAAGGCACTGGCAAAGTCAGATACACCACCAGCAACAGAGCGCAACATATCAGCAGCCAATGTGGGTGAACTATCACTTACCGTTGCAACTAGATCTTGACTGTTATCGGTTGAAAAGGCGACGCCTTGACCTTGAACACTTTTGTTATCAATCACAATGTCGTTAAAGGTAATACTGATACGACCAGCTTTATAGTTTGTTTGACCTACCCAACGAATCACGGGACAGTCTGCGCTATCACACCAAGCTTTAGATTCTGCAATCACAAAATTAGCTTCACCACCATCAATCGCAACGGCATTGGTGATGAGTGTTGCAGGATACAACATGCCAGTTTGTATTGGACTCTCTTCTTTATTTTCTACACTTAAGCTGCTAGTGCTAGTAGTATCATTGCGATTAAAAAGTACATCGCCTGATACATTTGAATCATCAGTAACACCTGATGATTCACGCCTAAAAAGCACATCGCCTGAAACGCTGGCGTCACTCTCGGTATCACGTTTGAAAAGTATATCGCCTGAAGCGCTATCACTGTTTTCGGTATCACGTTTGTATAAAACATCTGTACCAAGTGCCTTGGTGCTTGTGTTGTTGTGGAGCGTTAAAGATTGTGTAGTGTCATCACGTTGATAGCTCATTAAATTATGAGATTCAGACTGAGCAGCAGTGTCAGTTGAAGCTCTAGTAAAGTTCGTGAGTGACTGGCGTTCGCTAGTGCCATTGTTTTGAATGCTTAAACTTTGACCTGGTGTAGCTTGCTCTCTTGTGAAGTTCGTAACCCCAGTACCTTCTTGAAGTTCTGCATTGGTACTCATCGGGCTTTGACTTCTTAAGCTTGACGTTTCTGTTTTATAGCTACTTAAACTTTCTGCCGTGACAGTAGCTTCTCTTGCGAATAAGGCTTGGTTAGGCTCTGCTTGTTCTCTACTAAAGGCTATAACACCAGCTTGTTCTTTGACTTCTGCATTGGTACTCATCGGACTTTGTATTGAACTTTGGCTTGTGTAGGTGCTTAGTTGAGTGGCAGCTTGTTCTCTTGTGAATAGAGCTTGACTAGTCTCTGCTTGTTCTCGGTTAAAGCTAGTGACCGCACCACCTTCTTTAATGTCTGCGTTTGTACTCATCGGACTTTGGTTTGAGGTTTCATTTCTATAACTGCTCATTGTTTGTTCCCTGCCAGTTTGTTCTCTACTAAAGGCTGTAACACGAGCAGTTTCTCTTACTTGAGTAGTGCTGCTTATTGGGTTTTGGGTGATACCTTCATTCTTATAACCACTGATTGCTTGGCTAGTGCTTGTTTCTTCTCTATTAAAAGCCGTTACCCTAACATTTTCCTTGACTTGAGCATTGGTACTCATGGGGCTTTGACTACGAAGGGTTGATGTGTCTCTTTGGAAGTTACTTAAACTGTTGTTGCCTTCAAAGGATGCAAACTCAGAACTGTTGTCTTTTTGTGTATAGGATGAAATTGAGGCACTTGTGGCAATGACATTGTTATCCGCAACATCTTGTTGATCAAAAGGTGTAAACATATTTGGGGGTGGAATCGAAACAACAGTTTGTCCATCTAAGCTAGGCGGGGGGATATCGTTCTCATCGCTAAGTTCATTTGTTGCAGTGGCTAAGTTGTTTTCTAAACTCTCATCATAAACAGGTTCAAAGAAGGGGTCACGCAAAGGGTCATAATCCGTTGTTTCAGAGTCTACATATGCAAAGTCACTTGGCGGTGTATAGGAATAATATGATTCAGACTGGCTTGTTTCAGTGGTTAAGTCTTCTGTGTTTTCAAGATTGTTTTCACGCACTGGTGTATCTATTGTTGATAACGCTGTCTCATCTTCAACGCTTACTGCTGCACTAGCTTGACTTTCGTCTAGTTCAGTATTGTATTCAGGATTATCTATGGGTGCAGCGTTTTCTCTTGCGATTCGTTCTTGTTCAACTAGGGCTTGTCTTTTGGCGTTACGCTCATTGATACCATTTGATACAACGTAGCTTGTTGCCAAGGCTGTTGTAATCAGGGTTAAGAGTGCAATCATAATGGCACGCCTGTTAAGTTTGAATTCACCCCAATCTTCGGTATAAAAGAAATTGCGGATTAAGCGTCCAATACTACGGCGTCTTTTTGCCTGTTGTGCTGCTTCTTCATAAGGGCTTGTTACGGTTGGAATTAAAGCACTTGCTAGTTTTTGAGCAAGCAAGGGATGGCTTTGTTTTAAAGCCTCAACAAATCTATTAAACTCTGGCTTGTTCGGGTCAGGTATAGCGTAACCTGTTACCTCTTCTACTTCACGTCTTACAGCCTCATCTACTCCCAAAAGATTCTGTTTCATGTTCTATTATTCCATAAGAATTGCAAAAGCACTCAATCTTAATGAAAGTTCTGCTTAACGTTATGTGTTACAATGTAACTCGACAATACGTACTGTCACAACTAAATAATGGAGGAGTAAATCATGCTTAATAGAAGCACCGGTTTTGTATTGTCTACACTCAAGTTTAGTGTGAACTGGGTTAAGAAAAATCCTTGGCAAGTTCTCATTATCTTGCTCGTCCTACTCGCACAGACAAGCGCATTTGCACAGTTCACAGAGATTAACCGCACTGTGGCAAATGTTGAACGTACAGCATGTCGTGTCTCAAATGCAATCACAGGTCCAATTGGTTTTGCTATTGGTATTGCCATTCTTGTGGTGACTGGTATCTCAATCATGATGGGCTCTAGTGGCGCTATGAGAAAGATAGCCTTTGGCATCGGCGGCATTTTCTTCTTAGTATTGACCCCTACAGTCATGGCAACAGCATTTAGCGCAACTTGCTAAAGTATGCGACGACATAGAGTTTTTAAGTTAAACGAACCCAATACCTTTTTTGGTATTCCGTTAAGCGACTGGCTCACTATGGCAAGTAGCGCACTGTTTAGCTTTTGGATTCTGAAATGGTTTATGCCCGATATGGTAGCTCTCTTTGTAGGGCTACTTATGGGCTTTATTATTTATCGCCTTTGGACCACACAACGCCATAAGTTTCCAAGGAAGTGGTTTGAACATGCTGCGAACTGGATGAGTGAAGGCAATATGTACAGTCCAAAACCAGATCCAAACGCACACCCCTTAGTTATTGAAGAAAAATAATCATGATAAATGTTGCACCTGTAGGAAAGGCGCTGCATGAAATTATGCCCTATTGGGAGATATGGCATGACCTTATCGTTTTACCCAATCGGCAATGTTATGTAGCCATAAAATTTGAACTACCCAATACAGTTATGTCTAGTGATGGCGAACTTGATTTATTGGGTGAAGGTTTTGAAACGATGTTACGTATGGGTGTTCCTGAAGGGGAGCACCTTAGACTCTATATTGAAAAGAGCCATGCCCAAAGTACCGTCATTCAGCAATACCTAGATGAACTAACGACCAATCAAGCAGCAAGTCATTTGATTGCTCAAGGCAAAGCAGAGCGGTTTTTTAATGAGCGTATGAATGGCGAACTCTTTGAAGAACATGCTTATGTACTACTGAGCATTACGCCACCTGAAGCCAAAAGTAAACAGCCTGATTGGATGCTCAAGATGTTTGGGCGTAATAAATTACACCAATCGTTTACACCTGATGAATTTAAAAACATCCATAAACGAGCGATTCAAGCCAGAGATAGGTTACGAGACTTATTTCGGCAAGCAGGGTTAAAAGCAGAATCTTTAGATTCACAGGGATGCTTCTCACTCTTATATCGTTTTTGGAATCCTAGCGAAAGAAAACGCTTAACCCCTAAGTACAATCCACCTAAAGAGTTTTATCCAAAACAGGTTTTAAAAGAGTTTCCACAACTTGCAGCCAAAACACTAAATTATCAGCTTGGCAGAAGTGCCATAGATAACAGTAATTATGGAATGCTCTGGTTATCAGAACGCTATCTTAGAGTGCTTACGATGGATAATTTGCCAGAAGGGGAGACTATCGGGGGCATGATTGGCTATCTCTTACAGCTGACCTGTGAAAATTGGATAGTCCTAGATTTTGAACATGTGCCTTATGATTTACAACTAAGAGCATTTGAAGCCCAAGCAAGGCGCAATCATTCGCTGTCAACGAGTGACGATGGGTTTATGGCTGACCCTTCAATGCAAGTCAAAAACCGTGAGTTACAAGATGCGCTTGATTCGATGGTGAGTAACCACGCCCATCCCTTCAATGTTGGTTTGAGTTTGATTGTTCTTGCTGACGATAGAAAACAATTAGAAGGTAATATCGAAAAAGCCCTCATTCTAATCGGTAATATTCATGGTCTTGGCATGATTACTGAGACGGTTGGCACATTGCAGCAATTTAGAAAACTAGCGCCAGCCAGTGGTCACATGAATGATTACATCAATCTAGTCTTACAGGGGAATGCCTCGGACTTTTTACCACTCAATGGTGTTTGGAAAGGTCATGAAAAGCCTACCTCTATATTTCATAACCGTTGGGGCACGGTTACGTCTATAGATATGTTCTCGCCAACAGCACCAAATCACAACGGTATTATTATTGGTGGTTCAGGTCAGGGTAAGAGTTTTTTGGCACAAACCCTAATGGCAGACTTGTTAAAGGCGCATGATGTTGATTTGCTTATTGTTGATAAAGGCGCAAGCTATCACGAACTCACCCATCTTTACGGTGGTGAAATCATTCATGTTGACCCCTCAAAAGGTATCTGTATTAATCCTTTTGATTTACCAGATGGACAACATGCACCAACCGATGAACACAAGTCTTTTTTGTTGCAACTGATTCGCGCGATGTTGCCAGATGAAACAGGTGCAACCCAAGCGATTGAAGCAGCCATGATTACGACTGCGATAGATATTGTTTACAAGCGTCACACGACAGATGTGTCTGATAGTGAAGGCAATACCAGTTTTCAATTTGAAGGCTGCAGGCTCAGTGATTTTATCAAAGTGCTTATGGTACTTGAGAGTGTGGGCGATAACCCTATATCAGAACAACAACGAGCTATTGCACAAAACATTGCGGTTAAGCTGCAAAACTGGACAGGCAATACACCCACAGGCAGATTCATTGATGGGGAAACCAATGTCAATCCAGAAAAGCGAGTGGTCTGTTTTGAGACAGAAGGTTTAAGGAACTTTCCTGATCTATCTGTTGTTGGATTGATGCTTATTTCTAATTTGATATGGAAACGTGTTGAAGCTGATAGAAGCAGACGCAAAGTAATTTTGTTTGAAGAGGTAGCAAGTCTTTTGAAACGAGAATCGAGCGCACGCTTTATTGATGAGTTGTATAGAACCCTTAGAAAATATGGTGCAGCAGCGTATACCGTTACGCAGTCTTTACAAGACTTTGTGGGTGAACATGCACAGAGTCTTATTCAAAATACGAGCTTTCATTTCTTTTTGCCAATACCAAGTGAAAGAGATTTAATCGCCAATATTTTTCATTTGCCACAACGTACTGTCAATGAAATTGACTATCTACAATCTAAACAAGGTCAGTACCGTGAAGTGCTTGCCTTTGTGCGAACAGGTGAAGGGTTTCAGGGTGACATTATCAATGTTAAACCGACACCGCAAAGTTATTGGGCGTTTACAACTGCGCCAAATGAAATTGTAGCCAAGCAACAAGCCATTAAAGACCATAAAGGCAATGTCAGAGCAGCTATCGAGTTCCTTGCGGAGTTACATCCTCACGGACTTTAAAGAGTTTTAGGAGCAGTCTTATGAAGCGCAAACTAGTAACAACGTTAGTGTGTCTTTGCCTCCTCATACCTACAACAAATGCAAAAGCGCAACTTGACCAAATCATTCGAGATGCCTGTGGCTTTGCTGGCAATATTCAAGGTTATGAATGGATATGTACGGTTAAAGCTTTGAGTGGGCAAGTGGAAGGGTTGATGGAAAATATTGTTGTGGATTTTGAAGACTTTGCAAAGCAGCAATTTGAATATTTTTTAACGGACGCTTTGGGTGCAGTATCGGACTCGATGGGGCTTGCTCAGGTTGACCAATTTGTTCAGGGCATTTCTGATGCAATTCGCACAGGTCCACAAGAAATAAGAACGCTTTTAGCTGGACAGATGGAGAACTTTAGGAATCAAGTATTTAATCGCCATAAAGGACAGTACCGACCTTATTCACCTGATTGGTGGTATGAGGTTGCTAGAGAGGTTAGCCCAAATCTTAGGGCAGCAGATGCAATTGAAAAAAACCGCAGTGTGCGTTTTGTTGAGCAAACGATTGAAAGTGAAGTCAATACACAAAAGACACAAGATATAGCGCAAACTGTCGCAGAGCTTTCAGGTGCAGCAGAAATAACCGATAAAGTTATGGGCAATCCGATTCTTGGTGCTGTTGGTTTTAATGGGGGAGACGCCAACAATTTAAGAGACTCTGCAAGATTAGCCATTTCAACAAGAGCTGGAATACGAGTGCTTACTGAGGGTATTGCTGCCTATATGGAACAAAGCGCTGGCTACAATCAAGAGATAGCAACAATGTTACAAGCACAGACTCAAGTTCAAGCATTAACAAATTATCAGATGTCGAACTTGGTCAATACCTTAACCCAAGAAGCACTCACCAATATTGCTGATAGGCAAGCGCAGATACAATCTGAAATCAATGCTACTTATGAGCGTGGGCAAGATACAGCAGTGAACTTGCGTAGGGTTGGTCGAGTGGCTGAAACTATGATGGGCGAAGATGCCAATCAGATTCCGATGGTGCGGTAATGAAAAGAATTGTGCTGGTCTTTCTTCTCTTATCGTTAGCTTCACTCTCTTATGCTGGCTGTGCTTTATATGATGCTGGGCGAGTAACTATTGATTTGGATACGCCACTTTCGGTTGACCGTTTTATTGGTAGTCCTGTTTGTTGGCTTAAAGATACCTATATATGGATAGGGCGCACTGCCAACTTAGATTATTACTTAAAAGGTATTGCTTATGCGATTGCTAGTATTCTCTTGGTCAGTCAGATCCTAAAGATGATGGGGTCAGGCAGTTTGAGCATGATGACAGGCTTGATTATTCGTACTGTGATTGTTTTAGCATTGTGCGCTGGCTCAACAGGCATTCTCAATTTTATGCAGGGTCAATGGATAGGTCTTTACAATGCTGGGCAAGATAAGTGGACAAGAGCAGGGGGATACTCTGATGAAATCAATGGACTGATTACGGACGTAACAAATCTATTGCCCCAAGCTTACGCCTATGGTGCTGTTGCCAAAATGGGAGGGCTTGACGCCAATCAAGATGCTGGAGGAGGTTACTACAGTTTAGATACTAATCGTGATTTGAGTGTGGTGACGGTTGCAACTAATCTTGTCACGATTTTGATGATGACACCTTTTTTAGCTTACGCAGCGCTGATGTATTTATCAGGTCTACAGTTACTTATCGTCTTACTCTTTTGGGAAATCTGTGTTGTCTTTATTTTATTGCCTGATGGCATTGGATGGTTTCGGCGACTTATAGGGCAGTACCTCAGCGCCTTATTAAAGGTTTTGTTTTTACCTTTTTTGTTTGCCACTGTTATTGACATTGGTTTGAGACGACCGCTATATGCTTTTAAGTCTTATTTAGAAGCTGGGCTTAATGATATCAATCAATTAGGTGCAATTATTGGGGCGTACATGCCCAAAAATAGACTCATTGGCTTAGTTAACGGCGGTTGGGATGAATATGTCAATCAAATTCCTGCCTATGTTGGTGGACTTATGGGAACACTGGTGACCGTTGTTATCGGGTGGCTTATTGCCATCATGGGTTTAATTTTAGGTATGGCAGTTGGTGTTTATATTATGAATCAATTCTCTGGACTCATTACTTCTGTTTTTGGTGGTTTTAGTGGGGGCGGGTCATTGGGTAATCCAGCAAGACAGATGATGCAGACGGTCAGAGGTGCAGCCCTTGGTATTATGGCAACAGGTCGTAAGGGTGTAGATATAGCAGATAGAACAAAGCATACAGGGCAAGAGCTTTATAAAATGGGTTCTGGTACAGTCAGGGAAGTGGCAAAGGGATATCGTGGTGCAGCTCAATCATTTCGAGAGAGTGGCAGTGATGATATTAAGCGTGATGGTGCATTGACAGGTCGTAAATAATGTTCCATCGGAAGAGTTTAAGTATTCTATGTTTTATCGCTGCAAGTGTACTGTTTGTCTTAACTTTTACTGAATTGTATTGGGCGCACTTGAGGGTAATTCCTGAATTTGAAGCGTCAGGTTGGTTGAGTTTTACTAAATCGAGTAATAGTCATGCTTTTATTGTCGCTTGTTATAGAAATGATGAGTGTCGCCAGTTGCTGTTTAACACCTCATGGGATAATTACAGAATCTATTATTTTTATGGCTTTGCTATTACTTTTTTAGCTGGCTTAGGACTTAGCTTTTACCACAAAAACGATAAACTCTATGATGGAGCTTTTTTGAAGCTTTCTGATATCAAAGCGATGTGGTTGCGTCGTTCACCAAGGATGAGGGAGATAACTCGAAGTTCTATCATGCTTGGAACGCTTAACAATAAGATTATTGGTGTAAAACCACTTAAAACGAAAAAGGAACTTGACCATACGTTGATTGTTGGTCCAACACGTTCAGGTAAAGGCTTGAACCTTATTTCTAATTTGTTGAGTTGGAAGCACAGTGCAGTGGTGGTTGACATAAAAGGGGAGATGCACCATTTAACTGCTGGACACCGTAGCAGATTCAATGACATTTTTGTACTCGACCCTGATGGTTTTGGCAGCACTTATGACCCAATACAAGATATGGGTGGAAAGACAGAAGCACTATTTACGGCAGCAAAAGTAATCATGAAAGCAGAGTCTGATGGCAGTAAGTCTATCTTTGCAGAACGCTCAGCTGCTGGCTTTGTTGCTGCTGTTCTGGCTGCTAGGAAACTTAGCAAACCTAGCTTTCCTTATATTAAAGAAGTGACAAGTTGGGGTACGATTCGCTTTATTGCTGAGCTGCTTAAAGTTAATGACCCTGATGTAACCTATTACCTTGGTCAATTCTCAGGATGGGATTTAGAAAATTTTAACCCTGAAGATATAGATCTCAGTGAAGACCGCTTTTTAGTTTCTACATGGAATACTTTTCTAACACGTTTACGACCATTCCTAACAGAAGGTATTTTAAAGACCAGCTCAGGACATTCTATTTCAGGGAAGGCGTTATCGCAAAAGCCTAGTACGATTTACTTACGCTTTAGTGAAGCAGAATTGCCAGCAACGATGGACTACCTGCGGTTACTCTTGCTTAGTCTTATCACTGCTATCATTAAAGATATAGATAAGAATCCAGATGAACATCGAGAACCTATATTGTTGTGTTTTGACGAGGCTGGGCGTGTACCAATTCCGTTACTTGATGATTTAGTAAGTACAATTTCAGGTAGGGGCTTAACAGCGCTTATTTATATTCAAGACCTGTCACAGCTTGATAACAATTATGGTCGGTCAGCAGCAAAAACTATTCGAGGTAATTGCCAAACACAGGTTTACTATGCGCCAGCAGATTTGGATACGGCAACCTATATTAGTGATCTCGCAGGTTCACACATGCTTAGTAATAAGCAACTACAAAGACAGTCGCGAAATATTTTTGATGAGCGTCAGTTTAGGGAAGAGTTTGTAAAACGTGAACTTATGACACCTGATGAAGTCATGCAGCAATTAACGACTGAAGATATTTTGATTTTTAGAAGAAACCAGAAACCAATTAAAGCTAAGAGACTAAAGTTTTTTAAAGAAAGATGGCTTAAGTCTTTGGTAGCTGTGCCGTCACCACCAGTGAAAGAGATTAGCTATACATTGACTTTACCAGACATGTTGCAACCTCCACCAGCTAAACCAACTGAGGAAATACCTCTTAGAGTTATTGATGATGCAGCGCAGGACAATAGTGTATCTGTGGGAGTTCGAAAGTCGGAGATTCTAGACCCCAATCTGATACATAGAGCATCAACAGAGCAGATTCAATCACACCCACCAATTGATGTTGTTAGGAGTCCTGAAGATTCTAACGATATTTCAGAAGAAGTATATATAGGTATGGAATACGATAACTAGAAAGAGGAAAGTAAAATAATAAATTCTGGTGCGATTTGGGAATCAAATATAAATGTGGTTTATCTCGGTAAACCACATTTATATTTCAAAAAGAGAGATCAAATTCATACTATTTTTAAAATAACTTGAGAGCGTGAAGGAATCGGTCTTTTTGTTAAACTGCATCGAGGAAGTAAAGAGGTAATTATTATTAGGTTCTCTATAGTTTTGCTACTCTCTACTCTTAAAATATATCTTAACTCTTTCTGAAGTCCATGTAGGCACACCTGTACCAAAGAAATCTGTATCTTCAGTCCAGACAGGGCATTTAAGCAGTATGGTTAAAGCTAAAAATGACCAATCATCTTCATCTCGGTTTCTAAGACGTTCCCGAGCAACCTGTTCATATTCAGTAAGATTGTCTAAAGGCACAATTTGAATAAAGTTCTTAAGCTGGGATAGTTTAGCTAAGGCTACATCAATAACCTCTTTGTCAGCACCACGCTTCTCGAATATAAGAGGAATATACTTAAATGCATCTTCAAAAGCTTCGTCAACACTCAAAAAGATAACGTCATCTGCATACTGGTTGATTAAAGCGATCACTTTTGTTCCAAGAACAGCACGTATAAGTATGTTCGTTCGCATCTAAGACAATCTGTTTAGTCATGCGTTATGTTACTTGCTTAGATTGTTTGCGTAGTTCCTTCACTTCTTGAATAAGAGTCTCAGAATCAAGACCACTTGCTTCAAGTAAATCATTTAACTGCATAGATAACTCAGTTAAAGATTGTTTATCACTATCTGAGATAGGGGAGTGGGTAGGTATATAGTATCCAACTGTCAGTCCATGCTTAGTAACAGCGATTGGTTCACTTGACATTAAATGCTCAGTGAGTTTTTCCCTAAACTCTCTGACGCCTATAGTTTTTACTTCAAGATTAGTGTTTGACATAATGACTCCTATTGTGTACACAATTACATCACGTATTGCAAATTGACCGTTTTATCAGCCGTCTTTACAGGGCCATTTTTATATTGCATAAAGGATATTACAAATTTCCTTTATAAATCTATCTACACAAAGAGACCAGGCTTAACACTTGGTCTTTTGTTCGACTTCTTATCAATTTTTAAACTTATATATAGTAGCAACCATGCCACCAATAAAAATAGTAATAGTTGTATTTATATCAGCAATAAAAAAGCTTACGCTGTAGGAGGGCGTAAGCTCACGTGACTATCTGTAGACGCTATATTTTTTAGCTATACAGGATACTTAATTTAAGTTTAAGAGTAATATAATCAAATAATTCTGATTAACCCCTTCAGCAATAACCTGAGACTACCTTCAAATAAGTCTATAGGTATTTTGCTGTTGTTGACAAAGAAGAAGCCAACAACTATTTACAAGTTGCTAGCTTCTCTTTTTTGCCCTAGTTCGGCACCTTTACCATAAACAATTATTTTTAGGTGTAAAAGTAACATTTTATTACAAAGAAAGCTAGTTATTACAAACTAACCTTCTTAAACTCTCTTCTCCGAAAGTTGAGTCTTTGATTTTGACCGAATATAAACTAACTTCATTTCAATGACAGAAGTTTTACACTTTATGCGCTTACGAACTAATTTAGTTTAAGACTTGGGTAGTAATTTCACTGCTTGGATTAAATGCATCTATCGCAATATAAAGCGGTGCAGCAATAATTCTAAAAGTTATACTTGTTGCTAATTCGTCAGCTTCTTCATGGTGTCTTTGCTGTTCTTCAAAAACAGGTCTGATATTTAACACCTTACCTTTTTCTTTGAGATAAGTCTTTGCTATAGCAATAGCTGAGATAGTTCGACTAAGCGTTTCTGAACCAACTGCATAAACTGATACAGTGTTATTTAACTGGATAAGATCAATAATTTCATTGGCTATATCTTGAGCCATAGCCCCTTGGATAACATTTAATGTTTGCATACTAGCCCCCTACAACTTTTTGCAAATAGTCTGAATTAGGCTCTAAAGACCTAGATTTAGCAATAAAGCTATACCTAATTTTAAGCCCCTAGAAACAAGCTATGATATTTATTAGATAAAGTAGTATTTAACGTTACAGTAATACAAAAAGAACCCTTATTTCATAAGGTTTATCTCACACTATAGCACTCATTATAAGATTGTTATAAAAAGACGTAAGTTCAGCTATACTTAAAGACAAGTATTGATATACTCATATCCATATTATATCTAAGTATTATTAAATCTAGCAAAAAGTATGTTTATATTTGCTTTACAAGTAGTCTATCGATAAGCTAACAAAACGTAAATTAAGCGCATACATTTGAGATAGGGCAAAACACTAAACTGAGCTTGTTTATACATCCAAAAGTAACTGCTTGTAATCCAGGCGTGCTTAGTCATAAATAGATAGCCTGTGAATTAGGGGTCACAGGCTTTATTATTGCAGTTTATTCTAGTATCAAAATCAAAAAGATAAAAGACGACTCAAATACAAACTGGAAGGTAAAGTAATAAGTCGTCTAAGGCGAACACTGATATTCGGGAGATTAATTCAGTATTCTAAAATTGGATAGTAGTGTAGGGTGTTTGGAACACGCTTATTACAACATAAATCCAGCAAAATATCAAGAAAAAGAAACTACTCTGTTATTAGTGCTTTAGAAAACTATACCAAAGCAAATAGATAGCACTAGATATATTCTTAAATGTTATGAGTAGTAATAAACAGCTGTCACTTATTAACTTTAAAAAGTCCCTAATTTACAATCATCTCATATTCTCTTACATCTATCACATTTTATCGATTTTTAGTATATCCATACCTAACTATCTATGTGTTTAACAGTACCAGAAGGTCTATTCTTGCTACCTGATAGTGTGCTACACTTAAAAGTGTACATACTACGTAACTCTTTAGTTTATGGTTATAGATTGGGTTTATATAAAAACCTTTAGCCATCAGGGTTGCTCCCACATAAACATTTTTCAGCTTAAGGCATAATCTTCGGAGCATCGCTATATATTTACGGTCAGAAGAACGAAGGTTAGTTAGATGCCAACTCACAAAACTATACCTAAGGTAAAAACTGGTGATTCAACTGCCATTAACCCAACTCTATTTACAGAGCTTAAGTCTCTTATTCAAGACTTAAAAAATAACCAGCGTTGTTTTGCAGAAGCTGCCTCACTCGTAAACTCAAGTCAACTTCGCAACTTATTTGAGAAAATAGAACTTGAGCGTACTATTTTTATGGGAGTTATAGCAAAAGCCATAGAACGTACCGACCTTATTTTAGGTAAGCACGGTTATGGTGCAGATGTTGTTTGGTTTTCCTCTGTTGAAGTTAACAATGTCTCAAAAGAAGAGTTTGATTTAGGAGTGTTATCACGCTGTATGCAATGTGAAGAAACTACCTATCAATCTTACAAGCGTGTAATGAATTTAAGAGCTCAAGAAAAGATTTTTGTGTTTTTAGATAAGCAAAAGTTCAGCCTAGATAAAACAGCACAACAGCTCAAGGGTTTGCACCTTAACTTAGAAGCTTTACTTAATAAGACATCAAAACAAGTTTATAACTAGACTACATGTTTAGTTACTAAAAGCTATCGCTTTTAAGTTTTTTAAATACTGATGTATTGTCTTTACCTTCGAGATCTTAGGGTTCGTCTCTGCTGTTACTCAACACCACTATTAGTAGTTAATCTCCGCTGTGTTGAGTATCTTGAGTTCTTTCACCAGTTATTAGCGTATTGATGTCAACAAGCGTTTGGGGAAAAGACTGAGAACTATCTGGTTGGTTTGTTATAAGAATAGAGCCCTGGTCACTTCTTTGCTTAACTCGTGAAACAGTCTTTCTTATTGGCGTTCTAAAGTCTTGAACAAAAAGAATGTGTTCTATATTCCAAGCAAAATCATCATCTTCTTTTAGGTGCTTTGAAAGTTGATGCCTAAAAATAGCTAGTACTATTTCATTATCGGGTGTAGCTTCCATATCTAGAACGATATTCCGAGCAACCTCAGTTGCTTGAAATTCTTTTTTTACATGGAGCCACAAATTACTAGCACGTTTAAATTGTTCTAAATGCTTATTCTTTATGAGGTTTGTGGAATCTTGTAATATATGCAGCAGTTGCTCACTTAGTAAAAGTGCTGCTTCTTTAGCAATATTTTCAGTAATCATAGGTATATAAATATCCCAACTATTATTTCCCCTTTTAAGACAACCTATAAATTGATTAAGTCTAATTAGGATATAAAGATTGTGATTGTTTTGATAGATGCAGGTGTTGGTGGAAGTTTAGTAAACCTATACTTTTTAAGTGGGTCTACTAATACCTATGGTTAGGTCTTTTGTGCTTCATAAACATAAAGCATAATTGTAGTTTGCGAGCTTAAACACTCATCACTTTCTCTGTGTATTAACAGTAAAAAGCTCAGTGTGTTCTTACAGCCTTATAACCGTTATTTCTTTATCTATATCATCTACTTTCATTTTCCAAACAGCGTTCTCTTTACGTATCGATACACTAACTACACGCACAAAATTATCTTTATAGTTTACTACTGTTTTATCTACCTGCCTCCATTGTTGACCATTGGTTAGGTTAATAGTGGTATCACCATCAAACCCTGTAAAGGGTCCATCAACAGTGCTTTCTATCAAATATGGATTATTGAGTGTTATGGTCTTGGATTGGTTAATAGCCCCTACTGGTTGAGGACGAGCAAATCCTAAATCCCCATTGTCTTTAGTCCTTAAATGATTTGAACCAAAAATTTGGTTTCGTAATCTAATTGCATTTCGTAGTAATAGTAGGGTTATAAACTTCTTCATTAGGGTAGCCTCAGAACTACTAGTGGGGTAGTAGTTCTGTTTAGATTTAAAAAGCAAGTCGTTGGCAACAAACCAACGACTTGCTTTTTATTAAATTACTAAAATTAAGATTGCTTAAAAACTTGAAAGGTCAGTGTGAATACAGCTGCACCAATAATCGCAACGCTCAGATCATTAAAAAAAAATCCTGTTGCGTTCAATACATTTGTTGTATTAGAGGAATTGATCATAAGAATACTAAACACTGCACCTAGAACACCTATAGCACTATTGGTAATTATGTTACCTCTAGAACCCATAATAAAAGCAGCTAGATAGCCAGCTAATCCACTGAACAATAACCAAATAATGAGATTAACAATCATAGTCATTCTCCTTCTATTAAAAATAGAGACTTTGTAGGGTATTAAAGTGAACGATAAAATAATTTAAAACCCTCTAGATTTAATTAGAGGGTTAGGAAAAAGAGGGGTGTAAAACTATTTAGAGGTAGCGATACAAAAGTATCTTGTATGTGTTACCACTTGTAGCACTAATTTCTATTCTTAGGTTAGGTCCATCTTTTTTATAGAAATTGGTAATAGTACGACCATCACGAGTATGACTTGAAAATGCTTCCCAACCATAATTCGTAATGCTCTGCGATAGCATTTGAATAAGTTGTTCTGAATCAGTATCTGATAAAAAGTTTAATTCTAAACGGTTATTGAAACGCATTCCTTCTGCGAAGTCTAAGCTAACAACTTGAGTTTCAGTTAAAAGAGTATCTGTTGTGTGGAATGGTAAACCAAGGTTTGCCTGTGCATTAGCAACAAATAAAGTTAGTGTCAAAACAACTAAAAGTACGATTCTGTTCATGATTTCTCCTATTGAATATAAGCTTTACCTGACTTATCTCAGAATTTCCCTAAAACCTTTAAAACAACTGAAAATTCTGATAAAAATCAATTTTTAATAATGATTAGTAGGCAAAAAACCTAAATCACTTATAAATATAAATTTATTATATGTAAAATGACATAACTATTAACTTAATTAAGTGCTTTATCTTAAGAAACGTAAGTTTATATCCTAAAATAATAATAACAATTTTATATATTTTATCTATTTATTAGCAAAGTAACACTTTGGCGCATTTTAGTTGTGTTCTATTTTTTAATGTTTTAAGATACGATATTAATCTAATGCTTTGTTAAGATTTATATCTAGTTATCAGCTGACTATCCCTATGTTCTTTCTCTTCTCCATATCTTGTTATGCCGCAATTTTTTCTACCATGTTGTTAGATAGTATAGCAGTATGTAAAAGCACAG
>CALHRJ010000547.1 GCA_938038395.1 uncultured Deinococcales bacterium
AACTAAAGAAGAGGGGCAACGTTATTTGCTGAAAGAGGATTTGGTAAAAGCTGCGCCTATTGAAAAAGGTTGGGTTTTGGTGCGGTATCAAGGTGTGAATCTTGGTTGGACAAAAGCTAGTCAGGGTCGGTTAAATAATTATTTACCTATGAATTGGCGAATCAGGACTCAGTTAGATAACCAATGATGTTGTTTTTGTAGGGTAATAATATACTTCTATTTGGGCTATTTATTCCAGCGATTTTATTTTTAGTAAGTACCTGTGCAAAATTATTGTGTAGTATCTGATGAGACACTAAACCTCTACAGGATTGAAGATTTGCTAAAACTACAACTCTAATGTAGTTAAATATAATTTCTCTTGATACCTAATACTCTAGTTGAATGACTTGGGCTATTGATAACGAATCATTATTCAGTCGAATTGATTTGATAGATGCTGTTTTATTGATTGCAGTAACACTGATGAGTTTTCTAGTCTGCACTTTTTTGGATACTTCTTCTTTTATGGACCTGTCCCAAAATAAGTCCGCAGTTTAGCTCAAGCAAATTTAAATGGTGTTTCTTGACATCCTCTTTGGAACTGGTCTATAGCAAAACTTTAAAGCTTATCGCATTATGATCCTATTTTAGGACGCATCCATGTGTTTGTTTTTAAAAATGAACAGGGATTAGGAATTTTCCAAATCTTGTCTTGAAACAAACAGAATCGATGTACGGTTTGCCAGAAGAGATTTATTTGTTGATAACCTGTTGGGTTACTGTAGGGCCTGTTCATTTCATATCCAATTTAGTTTATGCGTTAGTTCATAGCCTGCTGACTAAATTCAAGTAATTCAAATCTATAGTACTTACCACTTTTTTCAACTTGCATTTGATAAGTCTTACCTTGATAGCTAAAGGTTGCACGGAAGTCGTGCTCTTCGCCTTTGGTGGTTGCTTGGTAACTGAAGCCTTGATTCACTAATTCTGTACCAAAGTGTACAACAATGTCTTTCATACCAGCTGGATTCTCAAAGCTGCTATCAAAACTACGATTAATACAACGTTGACTAAAGCCTAGACTATTGCTTGGTGCGGATAGGTTTAAATTAGCTAGTGAACAAGCTTTGAAACCGTTTGGTCTTTGTGATGTGTTAGATGGTTGTTGTGGTGCTGTGTGAATTGGTGCATGAATAGGTGCTGCAGGAATCTGCGTAGTTGGAACTTGTGTTACAGGAGCTTGTGCTGTGTTCACTATATTAGATCCATAAACGTCAAAGATTATAGAATCAGCTAACCAACCATCTTGTGAAGCTTGTACTGGGCTCGAGCCCCCATTAATTAGCGCACGACTGTTATTCACACCGCTATTTATGCCTTGTATTTGCTGAATAACTAGTTGCTGCAAGCGATTTTCACTTAGTGGTCTGAGGCTTGCGATTGCAAAAATGCTCTCACGACCTGCTGGACCTAACACCTTGTAGCGTGAATTCACACTTGGATAGTTGTGAACTGTACCTACCCGAAGGAAGTTGTTGCTGCTATCGGTTAGTGGGCTGAGTGTGCCAACTGCATCGTAGTTAAAAATGTAGATGTAGGTATCTCTGTCGCTGCTAACTCTTAAGCCAACTTCTGAACCAATTGCTACTGAACTTGCTCCGTTACCATTTCCAGATAAGATTCGGTTTGAGTTTGTGAGCAGCTCGAGCTGCACCTTAGCCTGAACTATGCCAGCTTGTGCTGAACCCATTTGTGCATTTGCACTAGACACTACAGATAAAAGTAATATTACTAATGCAAAACCTAAACAACGAACTACCTGTTTTAACTTTTTATATCTCGATAAATTATTATATTGTTTTACTTGCTGATCCCTACAGCAAGTCCCTAAAAAAGTCATACTAATTGGCCCCCCAATTGTGCTTTGGTATTACCTAAACAACAGCCATGTTTTGAATGTGTCTTGAAAAGCGAATTTTTAAGTACCTACTATGAAATCTGCTTTTCTTTTTAAAGTTACGTAGATTGAACTAGCCCCTAAGCTAGATCTTTCATAACTCGGATGTATCTATCTCTATAAATATTTAGGTGTAATGCTATCTGAACTAATGTACTAGCTTGGAAAGTGTAGACAACCTTCTGTTTTTAGTACGTACTGTATTAGCCAGATAATGTATGTGTTGTCCTCCCTAGATATGACTGAATTCCTCTCAGTTACGCAGTGATTTAACTAACGTCTTTGCGGTCGTTAAACAACTGTGATAACTATAGTCACCAAGTGTTACCAAAAAGATAACGCAAGATGTTGACATCACTGAAATATCGTAGATAATCATTACTGTTTTAAATTGTGGGGGATATAGTCGTGAGCGAAGTACCAACTATGATGAGCGGTGTCACCTTTTGTTAGATAGTATTAGGCACTATTGCTATGACCTGACACAATTATAGCGTAGTTATTTATGATATGGGTGAAGCGAAATGTTTCAATAGTTACTCATAGAGATGTCACTAGCTAGAAAAGTACCTGCGTAATCGACAAAACTATTTGTTTAGAGATTGGATGTATTTGTAATGAGTTGCCTGACTAGATCAAGTGGTTATAAATTTGGTTTAGGCATTTTATGTTTGACGAGACTAGTGCTTTAACAAGTGAAAATGTGGGCGTTAACAATTTTAATATATTCATCGCTTCTGTACCCATAAGCTTGTTTCAGCTTAGCCTTTGAAAAATCCCCGCTTATCATCGGTTGTTGTTGTACTGGATAAGCGATGACTTTAGGTAAGCGAAAATATCCAGAGATTGTATGTTGCTTACAAGAATTGTTTTCGTCTCTAAGCATTTGGTGACTAAGTAACAACTCATTTTAAGTGAATAGTCAGGTGGTTAGATTATTTTGTGGCTAGCTTGTTGGGTGCCTAGCTAGATTGTTGAGTGATTAGATAACCCACCAGATAATTGGTCAAAGACCAATTATCCAAGCTTATTGGCTTTTAAGCCAATAAGCAGACCTCGACAATATTTAGGGGAACAAAGTATGATAGAGCTTCTTATGACCACTGCCCCAGATTCAAATTCAGGAACGCCTACAGATAGCGCAGATAGTGAAAGCAACAGCAACCTATCTGAATTTAGCCAAAATCTTTTAACCACACTCAATGAATCGCAACAAGCGGCAGTTAAACATTTTCGTGGTCCAGCTTTGGTACTTGCTGGTGCAGGTTCTGGTAAGACTCGAACCGTAGTTCACCGTATTGCCTACCTTATGTCTGTCCATGAGGTCTATCCAACAGAGATTTTAGCCGTTACCTTTACGAATAAAGCAGCAAGTGAACTAAAAGAACGTGTTGAAACCTTGATTGGACCTTCTGGCAAAGACTTGTGGGTCAGTACCTTTCACTCTGCCTGCTTGAGAATCTTACGTGCCTACGGTGAACATATTGAGCTTATGCCGGGCTTTGTCATCTACGATACTACTGACCAGTTAGATGTATTAAAAGAAATCCTTAAATCAATCAGTGGTTTAGAACAGACCAACCCGCGCACATTGCGCTCAATCATCGATAGGGCAAAATCAAATTTGTGGAAGCCAAGCGATTTGGCACAATCACTGGCTCAAGAAGATTTACTCTTTGGTATACCAGTAGATATGGTCATAGAAGTGTATAGCCGTTATCAAATGCGTTTGCGTCAAGCTAATGCCGTTGATTTTAATGACATCTTGAGTCGTACCGTAGACCTTTTTGACGATCACCCAGATATTTTAGATAAAGTGCAGCAACGTGCAGTGTTTACCCATGTGGATGAGTATCAAGATACCAACGCTGTGCAGTACAAGCTTACTAAACAGTTCACGAACTCGTATGACAACTTGATGGTGGTTGGCGATCCTGACCAGAGTATTTATGCGTTTCGTGGGGCTGATGTTCGTAATATTTTGGACTTCAAGAAAGATTATGCAGACGCAAGTGTTTATAGGCTCGAGCTCAACTACCGTAGCTCAGGAAACATATTGGGCCTTGCGAATAACATTATTTCTAGAAACGAAGACCGTTTAGAAAAGAACCTCAAAGCAGTCAAAGGTGCAGGCGAAAGCGTCAAAATCTACAGAGCTGCTGATAACCGTGCCGAAGCAGATTTTGTAGCCAGACAAGTTGAAAGACTTCTAGCAGAGCTAGATGCGGATTACAACGATTTCTGTATTTTATACCGTACTAACTCACAATCACGTGTACTAGAAGAAGCTTTGCGACGTCACGCCATCCCTGGGAAAATTGTGGGCGGTGTAGGCTTCTATGACCGTCGAGAGGTTAAAGATATTCTTAGTTATGCAAGGGCTTGCCTAAATCCATCCGATGACATCGCATGGCGCAGGATTATCAATACACCAAAACGAGGCATTGGTAAAACCAGCGTGGAAAAAGTAATCAAGTGGGCCGAGAAAAATGACACCAGTTTTTCTAGCGCACTGAAAACTACCGAAGAAAGTCTAGGTGGTTCAGCAGCCTCCAAACGTGTGCTTGAATTTACCACCTTGATGGATGACCTTGTAGATTCTGCGCAAAACCGTTCAGCACTAGAATTCTTAGCAGCAGTGATTGACCAATCAGGCTACAAAGCAGCACTCAGACAAGAAGCATCTTTTGAAGCAGAGAGCCGCTTAGAAAACTTGGACGAACTCCTAAACGCAGTTGCTGAGTGGCAAGAAGAAACCGATGGCACAATCGAACAATTCTTAGATGAAGCTGCCTTGCTTGCCAGTGTGGATGACCGTGCCGTAAAAGCTGCTAACAAAGGCGAAGAAATTACCGAAGCAGTTACACTCATGACCTTGCAC
>CALHRJ010000548.1 GCA_938038395.1 uncultured Deinococcales bacterium
AAAGGCATAACATCTTTTTCGTAAATGTAGTCCATGGCGTAGCGCTGAAGTAAACCGATTTGAATTGGTTTATGGTCAGCACCTAGAACACAGGCACCTTCGCAAAGTTCTTCAACAGGGCAAACACGACTACAGGTTGCGCCCACGAGGTTTGCTTCCAGAATCGTTTTGGCGGCACCTAAGACATTATCTGTAGAAATCTTAGTAATGAATGTCGGCACATCTATACTTGTTGGGCAGGCGGTTATACAAGGTGCATCGTAGCAGTAGATGCAGCGATTTGCTTCGATGACAGCTTCTCGGCGGCTTAAGGGCGGTTTGAGTTCGGTAAAACCTTCTTCTAGTTGTTCAAGTGCTAGACGACTACCTTGCATTCCGTAAACTCCTATAGATTTTTGAGTACATTAACTTAGCTTGGCTTATCAGTGACTTAACTGCTTAATTAATACGTATATTTAATATAGTCCTACTATTACTTTAATAAGTGAAACTGTAAGGGTTTATAGGTTCAATATATTGCGAAAGTCTGTACCCATAAGCTTTTGAAAGTTTAGCCTCGAAAACATACCCTCTTATTATTGATTGTTGCTGTACTATATATTGAACAAGTCTTTTTATTCAGAACCAATCTTTCATAGAGATATAAAAATAGGTGTAGTACCTACGATAACGACGGATGAAATGATAGAATTGTAAAACCAAATAATAATAAAATAGGTTTGTATAATATAGACTGCTCGAAACTTGTGACCCTTACTATAGCGCTAGAAGCGTCTCTAGGTCAACGCTTGTGTGCATAGTCTTATATATGGTATTGGCAAGTCACTGATTTGGGCGTAGCTTGGATAACACACAGAGTAATTTTTTAGACATAGTGCTAGATATAGAAAAAATGAAGTTGAAGTAATTTTTGGGAATATGAAAATATTTAGAAAAAAGTCCATACTTTAGACCCATACTCTAGATTCAGAGCATAATTTTTAGGGATTACGTTGTTGTTGAGGAATAAAGACTGACGAGTAAACTTTAACACTGCCTCAGGCTCGAGCCTGCGCTATTATCCAAAACGATATCCAAGCTAAGGCACTAGTGTATTTACCGTCATAAATCGGATTATAAACTAAGGCTAATGTTAATAATCGGGGATGGGCATCTCATGTTAAAAAGCTTTCAAATACCTAAAACCACACTTTTCTTACTGTTTCTCTTGGCTTTTGCACTTCTCAGCACTGGTTTTGCGAAAAATGACTATTTTCCTAACCAAACAGGATTAAGTTGGACCTATAGTAACGGCGAAGAACAGCGTATGAGTGGACCTTATAATTTCGAGGATAGAGCTGTTATGGTGCTGACCCACTATATGAACGGGGAAATTGCCTCAGAAGAATATCTTCTCTATGCTGAAAATGGGGTTTTTAATCTTGGTACGGCGTCTGATGGAGGAGAGTTATTGCGTTATGATCCGCCTTTGGTTGTTTATGAGGGCTCGAGCCTGACAGTAGGCCAATCATGGCAGAGTAAATCGGTGATTAAAGGTATAGAAATCAGCCTAAATTCTGAAGTTATCGGTGTACAAGGCATCAGAACTGAATCAGGTCGTTACAACGCACTGATTATTAGACAGCAGACTTTTACAGATACAGGCGGTCAAACTGCACTAGATGTTTATTTTGTACCCGGTATTGGCATTGTTCGTTTTTCTAGTAGCGATGGCGATGTGATTGATTTGGTTGATAAAAGTTTTTAAAAATAGTTAGAACCTAACAAAGATAAAACCCTCCAAATTTGAATCAGGAGGGTTTTTTATTATGCAATGCATGCTTGTTAAGGTTTATCGACTAGGAATAGTAAGTTTTAGCTCGCTCATACCTTCTGCACCAGAGGGTAATTTAACTTCGGTGGTCACAATCCAATCTCCAGCCATTGAAAATTGAAAGCCTTCACTAGCATACAAACCCTGCTCAACTTCTTGAGCATCTGCTAAAACAGGCACCATGCCAGCATGTGTCATGTCGCCTGTGACTTTAACTTCAGCACCTGAAACGCCTTCGCCATCATTAAGTATATAGACGTTGAATTTTGCAGCACCGAGTGCAGGGTCGCCTGAAAGTTCTGTGCGAATTTTTAAACCTTCAAGTGAAGTGGTTGGAGGTGTTGTTGTGATTGGTGAAGTGCTCGAGCTGCTTGAACTAGTATTTGAAGTTGCGGTTTGTGGCTTTTTACAAGCAGCTAAAACTAGAACAAGTGTAAGAATTAGAAGAAAATATTTCATAGCTTTAAGCCTAAGCCAATTTTGTAAGGATATTTGGACTTCTAGTTACAATCAAGTAGCAGACTTTAAATAAGACTTTGGTTATAGCTACCTTGCTTGAAGGTGAAACTGTTTTTGACCCTGAATTTGTATTTGAAGTAGAGTGAATCACTATGTCGGTAGATAACTATGTTATTCGAGAAGCAGTAGAGAACGATTTTGAACAGGTGTTGTTGTTATATCGGCAACTACAGCCAAATGATCCGATTCTTAGTAATGGTCAGGATCAGAGTGTATTTCTAACGATTGTTGAGACTTTAAATTTACATATTTTTGTTGTTGTATTCGAAAATAGATTGATTGCGAGTAGCTATCTAAATATTATTCCAAACATTACGCGTGCAGCGTCACCCTATGCGGTCATTGAGAATGTTATTACCGATGGTGAATTTAGAGCTAAAGGCATA
>CALHRJ010000549.1 GCA_938038395.1 uncultured Deinococcales bacterium
CTAGGGTGTCTTATGCCTTGTGATCTGATTCATGCAACAACGCCCCTCAATGACAAATATATTATCAGTGTTTTCCATATAGAGTATTATTGCATGTTGGTTTGTAAATTCCCTTAAAATGACTAGCGCTTAGACTGTAAGAAAGAAAAAAGTATCGAAACTAGAGTTAACTATAGAAGTGCTGAAGCTTGTATAAGAAGTTTGAGCTAAGATCGAGCTTAAACTTGAAGAAAGCGAAGCCTGAGTAAAGCCTGTGTTTGAAGCTAGGTCATAAAGACCGTCCGATAGATAAGGCAACCTCAGGCTGTTTTCTAAAACAGAACAGTATCTTAAGGTCATTAGAACCTGTATAAACAAGAGAGTGTTAAAGAAAATGTCGCTTTCAAACTTAAGGAGGCAATGATGTACCTCGGTATAGATATTAGCAAAGATCAACTAGATTGTCATAAGTTAGACAATGAGTATAGTGAAGCTAAGCAATTCAAGAATAACATTAAAGGTATCAAAGCACTTGTAATATGGTCAGCAAATTGCGAACAGGTGGTGATGGAAGCAACGGGTGTCTATTGGCAAAGCTGCGCTTTTGCAATCCATGAAGCTGGTATTGCAGTGAGTGTGGTTAATCCAGCTCGAATAAAAAACTTCGGGAAGATGAATCTTGTCAGAGGAAAAACAGATAAAATGGATGCAAAGCTCATTGCTGAATTTGCCCAAATGACCAAACCCAAACTGTGGCATCCACCAACATATAAAGACCAAGAGCTTCAAATACTCGTCAGAGAGCGTGAAACTCTCGTTGCAGACTTGACTCAACTGAACAATCGAAAACATGCCCATGAGCATAGACAACTCTTTCCAACTAGTGTTCAATCCTGTCTTCTTCAGCATATAGAACTTCTGAAATCTCAGATTAAATACTTAGAAAATGAAATTGAAGCTCTATGTCAAGAAGAACTTCAAGATAGCTATCAGGTCTTACGTTCTATCCCTGGTATTGGTGCTGTGACTGCTTCTGTTTTACTTTCTGAAACTTACGCACTCAAACATTTTTATGATGCTAAACAACTCGCCGCCTTTACTGGCATTGCTCCTAAACCTCATGAATCTGGTAACACTAAACGAAAATCTCCTATCTCTAAAATTGGTAATAAACGTATCAGAAAAGCCTTCTATCTCGCCGCTTTAAAAGCTTCTCAACATGATTCCTTTAAAGACTTTTACAACCGTATTGCCAAACGTGCTAACTCCAAAAAACTTGCCCTTATCGCTTTAGCCCGTAAACTTCTTGTTATTGCTTTTACCCTTGTTAAATCTAAGCAACTCTTTGACCCTGATTTCTTGAAAACTAGGCCTTGACAAGAGTTCACTTCATACAGTATCTATCGGCTTGTTCTTGTAGTTTAGTTCAAGTTGATAGGTTTGGATGTTTATTTAGTTCTGATAGCCTTAGACCGTTAGAGTATGTACCAAGAGACCTTCTTTTTGTAGTGGAAGTTGTTTGACAACTGTGCCTTTGTTGTCTATAAAAGCTGTTGGTCCATACGAAATTCGATTTTTTCGAAAGCCAGTTACATCTGACGATAGCATAGCTATACTTGCTTCTTTAGCACGTTCAGAACGACTTTCTATATGTTTGTGTTTCCAGATTTCAGCAGTTTGATGACGCATCATATTATTTGAAGGACACACTAAAAGTTCTGCCCCTTGCTTTGCGATAGCTTGTACGCTTTCTGGAAAGTTTAGGTCGTAACAAATGTTGATACCAAATTTCAGTTTTCCTAATTCAAAAATAGGATAGTCAGAACCAGCTTCAAAAACCTGTTGTTCACCTTTAAGTAAATTGACTTTGCGATAGCGTCCTAAAAGTTGACCTTGATGAACTACGATTGCAGTATTAAAGAGTTTGTTGTCGTTGAGTTCAATCAGACCAATGATTAAGATTGGAGAAAGATTAGCTAACTGACTAAGAATAGTTTGAAAACTGCTTGAGGCTAGATCAATTGCTAGACTACGTGTTTTAGAACTAACTTCATAACCTTGCAAAAAACATTCTGGATAACAAACTAGTTCTGCATCTTTGTTTTGTGCTATCTTTGCATAGCTGATAATAAGACTTAGTGCCTTATCTATATCTGATTGAATATCGGGCAGTTGACAAGCAGCTAACGTTAGTTTGTTTTTCATAGAAGACCTTAGCTAAAAAATACAGCATTTGCAAAAATAATTTATCACAACAGTTGCTTCTGTAGAGTAGAGCTATGCCCACCAAGTGGAGAACAAATTCTATTGATTGAGTCAAAACATGATGAACGGTTTTGTATTTATATTGCAGTTGGAATGTTGAGGCACAAAATGTGGTGGGCGCAGCGTCACTCTACATGACAAGGCTTCTGAATAAGGAGGCATTGCTGTC
Organism: uncultured Deinococcales bacterium; assembly: GCA_938038395.1. Taxonomy (GTDB): domain Bacteria; phylum Deinococcota; class Deinococci; order Deinococcales; family Trueperaceae; genus CALGZD01. Next base: position 2,414 of record CALHRJ010000549.1, read on the forward strand.
GTGGGAATAAATAATGCAAATACTAATAGATAAAAAAATAGCCTAGCATCTGTGAGCCAGGCTATTAAGTCTAAACGTATTTTGAGTTTAAAGTTTTACACGCTCACGGCGTAAAAAGCGCCCACTACCAGCTTCTGCTAAGAATTCACCATCATCCACAATTAAGTGTCCACGTCTAAATGTTTTTGTGGGTAAGCCACGGATGCGTTTACCTTCATAAGTATTGTAATCAATATTCATGTGATGTGTTTTAGCACTAACAGTCTTGGTTGCCTTCGTATCCCACAGCACGATATCGGCATCTGAACCAACCGTAATGGTACCTTTGCGTGGATAAAGACCAAAGAGTTTCGCAGGATTGGTACAGTTTAGCTCAACCCATTTGTTCATGCTGATTTTTTCTTTACGAACCCCTCGGTCATAGGTCATATACATACGGTCTTCGATGCCTGGCATACCGTTTGGTATTTTCGAAAAGTCATCTTTGCCTAAGTCTTTTTGACCTTTGAAGTTAAACGGACAGTGATCTGTAGAAATAACAGCGAGCGTGCCATCTGCAACAGCTTTCCAAAGTGCTTCTTGGTCATGTTTGGTACGAATAGGTGGACTACAAACATATTTTGCACCTTCAAAACCTGGTCGCTCTAAATCTGCTTGCGAGGTCATGAAGTATTGTGTACAGGTTTCCCCGTATACTTTTAGACCTTGTTTTTGACCGAGTCTGAGTTGATCAACCGCTGATTCACACGTCATGTGTACAACATAAAGAGGGGCGTCGGCTAGACCAGACATAGCAATGGCTCTGCCTGTAGCTTCAGCTTCACAAAGGTGTGGTCTTGTGCGCCCGTGCCATGCTGGACTTGTGTTGCCAGCTTCTAAAGCCTCACTGACTAGAGTATCGATAACATCGCCATTTTCGGCATGAACCATACTCAAGATGCCACTCTTACCTGCAATTCGCATAGCTTGAAAGAGGGTGTCATCATCAACCTGTAAGACACCTTTATAAGCCATAAACAGTTTGATAGAGGTTACGCCCATAGAGGGTAACTTTGGTAACTCTTCCATTGTTTTAGCATTGAGGTCAGTAATTGCCATGTGAAACCCATAGTCTATACAAGCTTTGTCATCTGCTTTGTCGTGCCAAGTTTTTAGACTCTTTTCAAAGCTTTCACCTTTGCTTTGAATACAAAAATCTATGTGTGTGGTTGTTCCACCAAAGGCAGCCCCTTTATGCCCTGTATAGAAATCATCACTTGAGACTGTTCCACCAAAAGGCATTGCTAAATGCGTATGTACATCGATGCCGCCAGGTACAAGATACTGCCCTCTTGCATCTACAACATTGTCTGCTTTGCGACTAAGTGTAGAACCGATTCGGCTAATGCGTTCACCATCGATAAGTACATCTGCTTTATAGGTTTCTCCTGAGTTGACAATCGTGCCGTTCTTGATGAGTGTCGTGGCCATATATTTCCATCCCTTTCAATACTATGTAATTCTATTGTTATCGTGTGCTAGGGGACTTTGATAACAATTTTTGTAGAAATATTTCTAGATGTTGCTTGATACTTTCGTTTTCGTACCTTTTTGTAGCATATGGTTGAAGCCAAGTGTTGTTCTAAGCTACAAAGAGAAGCTACTAGTTTAAGAAAGCTATCAATACTGAGGTGGGTTAGTGAATATCAATATCCATCTTTTCGCGGTATTCTTTCATGGCTTGCCAGTCAGTGGTGACTTCGGGCATTTTTTCAGTAATTTCGCCCCATGTTACTGAGTCACGTCCAGAATCTAGTTCGACCATAGTTATGCAGTCATCAACGGGGCAAACAAGAGAACATAAATTACAGCCAACACAATCATCTTCGCGCACCACAGGGACTGCTTTTGTACTGTTGGCATCTGCACTGTAGCTATCTGGATTGATTTTAAGACCATCTACAGTCAGGTCGATGCACTGGTGAGCGCCTTCATCGCAAGCGATGTAGCAAAGGTTGCAATTGATACAAGTTTCAGGGTTGATGCGTGCTGCTACCTTATAGGACAGATCAAAGTTGTTAAAGGCAGAATAGTTAGGCACTGACTTACCAATAACTTCATTGATGGAAGCTGCACCTTTTTCGTCTAGCCAGTTCGACAAGCCTTCGGTTAAATCATCTATAATTCTAAAGCCATAGTGCATGACAGCGGTACAAACTTGTAAGCTGGTAGCACCAAGTAAGAGGAACTCCGCAGCGTCTTTCCAATTGGTTATGCCACCCATGCCAGAAACAGGAACATTGTCGTGACCAATTTCATCTATCTGCATAACTTCACTTAACATGCTCAGGGCGATTGGTTTGACAGCTGCGCCTGCGTAGCCACCGTGACCGCCTTTGCCAGCCACACTTGGTTTGAGTTGGAAGTTGTCTAGGTCTACGCCTATGACCGAGTTAATCGTGTTAATTAGTGAGATCGCATTGGCATTGCCAGCGATGGCTGCTCTTGCTGGTGGCTTGATATCAGTTATGTTTGGTGTGAGTTTTACAATCACAGGAATGGTCGCAACACTTGTTACCCAGTCTGTAATCATGGTGCAATACTCTGGCACTTGCCCAACTGCTGAGCCCATGCCTCGTTCACTCATGCCGTGAGGGCAGCCGTAGTTTAGTTCGATGGCATCTGCACCTGTATCTTCGATTCGTTTAACAGCGTCATGCCAAACTTTTGGGTCACCTTCAAACATGGCAGAGACGACTACAGCTCGATCTGGCCATAATTCTTTGACTTCTTTAATTTCTTTTAGGTTGACCTCTAGGGGTCGGTCTGAAATGAGTTCCATGTTGTTAATTGCAACAAGTTTTTGACCACCGTAGTCAAAGCTGCCATAGCGACTTGAGATATTTAGAACAGGTGTGCCGATTGTTTTCCAAACTGCGCCGCCCCAACCTTGTTCAAACGCTTTGTTGATTTGGTAAGCACTGTTTGTGGGTGGTGCAGAGGCTAACCAAAATGGATTTGGGCTTTTTACACCTGCGAAGTTAATGCTTAAATCAGCCATTTTGACCTCCTTCCTTTTGGGGATTTGAAGTGGTGTTGGCGTTGGGGCTGCCAATGATGACATTGTTTTGGCTCACTTGTAAATTATTGTCAAAATAAAATTCTGCGTATAGTTTCTCGCCCATGAGTATGTTTGGCATCCAGTGGATGGCATCTGACCACATGTTGTCGTAGGGTAGATCTTCATGTTTGAACCACTGTGGTGCCATTTCTTCTGATTCTTTGGGTTCACCGTTCCATGTTTGTGTGGCGTAGGCAAAGACTTGCTGGCTCCAAGTTGGTTTTGTAGGAAATATGAAATCTAGGGTTGCGATATGTTCTAGGTTGGTTGGGGTTACGGATATTTCTTCTTGGCACTCACGGACGGCGCAGTTGAGGATATTCTCAAAAGGCTCGAGCTTCCCCCCAACCCCTAACCATTTCCCTTTTGCATAGCCTCTCTTTTTTTGAGCAAGCAAAACTTCGTCTTCTTTCATCAAGAAAACTAAACTAGCCTGTTGTATGCTTTGCATAATTTTATAGGTCTCCCAACATTATAGCTCTCCCAACAAGTAGCTTGAAATTGCCTTGGCTGCAATCTTGCCATCTTCAGCAGCAGTTACGGTCATAGCTTCACCTTCAGCACGAATACAATCGCCACCTGCAAATATTTTAGGATTTGAGCTTTGGCACTGAGCATTTGCTTTGATGTAACCACGTTCTGTTTCTAAATCAAATAGTCCTGCTAAGCCTAGTTTTTCTTGACCAATCGCTTTGATCACTTGGTCGCAAGCTAGAATCGTTTCTTCTGAAGTTGGCCTAACTGTTCTGCGTCCACTAGCATCTGCGTCACCAAGTTCCATTTTCATGCACTTGAGGGCAGTTACTTTGCCAGCATCACCTAATATTTCTACAGGTTGATTTAAAAAGCCAAATTCAATGCCTTCGTTTTTAATAAAGTCAACTTCAAAATCATAAGCGGTCATTTCAGCTTCAGTACGGCGGTAAACGATTGTTACCCGCTCTGCACCAAGTCGCTTAGCAATTGTTGCTGCATCTATAGCTGTGTTGCCTGCGCCAATAACTGCAACGTTG
>CALHRJ010000550.1 GCA_938038395.1 uncultured Deinococcales bacterium
CCCATAAGTAGAAGCGCACGGTCAGTGGTGAGTGTGGCGATAGCGATTTCAATCAGGCGTGCATTGCCAAAATACTTTGGTGTAATGACAAAACCGTTATCAAGTGTGCCACCTAAAACATAAGTCGATACTGCCCAAGGCGATAAGTTCCAATTGGTAGGACGTGTGCGGGTATCCGCTTCTTGTAGTGCATTGAGTTCTTCAGTGAATTGGTCTTCTGCGTGAGCGCGTAAGATAGGTGCTGCTTCGTTGAGTATAGTAGTGCTGTTATCGTTTGACATTTATAAATTCTCCTGTGAATTGGTTTTTTGTGAAATAGTTTCGGGTAGTGTCGTTAGTTCGGCGTGCATATCATGGCGAAAGGCTAGTGTTTCATCGACATTGATACAAATGTGTTTCCATGCTGGGCTAAGTGCTTTAAAGCTTTCAAGGCAGTCACGAACTTCTTGTAGTAATTCAGTATCTTGGACTGGGGCTAGGGTTGATGTTGCTTTTAAAATTTGGCGAAGTAGGGCAGGTGGTGGCTTGCTTTTGTCACTTTTGTTACTTTTGTCAATAAGTTGTGGTGCTGGACGCACATGGTCTAAGACAGATTGCGTGAGTTCAGGGGTCCACGGTTTACTCCAACGTTGGAGTAATTTTAGTTTAGGATTGTTTTTATCTAGGAGTAGATCTTTATCTTCCCGATTATCTAGTAAGGCTATAAAGTCTGCTGTGCTTAAGTAATTCACCAGTTTGTTAATATGCAAGTTTGGTGGCATACCTTCAAGCAAAGCTTTTGCCCAAACTGCATTTGCTTGTCTAAAGGTTGCAGTGGCAAAACCCCGAACAAGTGCGTCATACCAATCTCCACTATGGGTGATGGCTTTCACGATGTCATCTGGTGCTAAAGCAAATTCTTGTTCCCAGTGGTCTAAAGGAATACTAGAAATCATTTCTCCGATTTGGCTTTTCTTGGCTTTGTCGGTGTCTTTATCCCACCGTTGCGGAACGCCATCACGAATCATCGCTGTATTTATAGGTGGGTATTCGACTTCTATACCCGCTTCTAAATTATCTGTTAGCTTTAAAATCTTACCAGCAGAATCAATCATGCGTTTACAGAGTCTTGAGTCTGGTAGGTGCGTTAGAATTTCAGCAGCTTTTTTACGAACCGTGTGCTGACGATCATCCAGTGCAGCTTCTAAGAAGGGTTCGTCTGCCATGCTCAGGTTCTCGAGCATGGAGCGCAAGTACCAAGACTTTGCAGAAGGTGTTTCTTTTGACCAAGTGCTTTCCAGTAAGTCTAATGCTATAGCTGGTGCTTTGCCTCGTAACTGACTGAGTAAGTGACGGCGATTTGCAGAGCGTTCACTTTTCCAGTAGTCTTTTAATCCATCCCAGTTGTCCAGCTCCAAGCTGGCGAATGCCCACTGGGGATTGCTTTGGGCTAGCTTGATAGCTACCGAACCAAAGGCTGGAATAACAAGACCACGTAAGCTAGCTTGCCTGTGGGCACGGTAGAGAAGATTAGGTGCATAGACTTCTGGAATTCTTTGATTGCTTGCATGGACTAGTTTTAGGAATTCTGCGGTTAGGTCGGTGTGTTTGCCTTCTAGCATCAGTCCTAAGCGTCTGATGGCTTGGGGAGAGCAGTAAGGAGCCTCGTCTGTTTGCTTAGTAGAATCTGGCGTAGTTGTTTGATTGCTTTTGAGGGCTAGGCTGGCGACTTGGTGTTGAAGGCTGACGCTTGCTACTTTTTTGAGTAGGCTTTCTTCGGTTATAGAAGTATTAGGCACTAGTTCAGTATTTGATATTTCTTGTTGAGTTGAATCTGTACTGGAATCTCCTAGCAAGGTAGGAGTTTGGGTGTTGGCTCGAGCCGTGCCAATCAGCGCCGTAGCACTCAAACGGTGTAACTCACTCCCCGATGCCAAATCACTATAGTTAAAATTGCTCACGATAAGCTCCTAAAGGAAGTCACATCTTGCAAGCTCTCGTTTTGCCAAAGACTCACAGGCTTAAGGTCGTAACCATTCCATTCTGCAAAGAAGTTCAGTTGATCGCTCAGACCTAAAGCCATAAGGTGCCAACCATATTTAAAGTTTCGGACTATAGGGAGTTGATAACCTGCATCATCGTGTAAACTCCAGATATCTATTTTAGTTTTACTTCTAGCAATTTTGTTCTGCTCTCTACTTGGATGTACATCACTTAGCAACATAGGGAAGTGCTTTAACCAAGGGTTTTGCGCTTTTGCTTTGCGGAAGTCTTCATAGTTTTGAGCAATGTTAGAAAAGGCTATGTCTGGTGCTTTTGCTAATCCAGAAACATTGATAGGCGCTGCGTTATTCACTTCAGCCTTAAGCGGATACTGGCTTGTATAAAATACAAGTTCAGCTTGGATGCTACTTCCAGTTAATAAGTGTTGTTCTAAGCCTTCGTTTGCTTGGTAGTGTCTAGCAATATAGGCAATTCTTTTACTTGTTGTGCCATAAAGCCAAATACGTTGTTCTTTCTTCCTGTTTTGTTGCTCGCCTGATTTACCCATGACGTACCAAGTATCTGTCACAAAAGCGGTACTAGATTTAGAACTATCTATCTGAGGACAGCCAAGTGCCATATAAACATCGCCTTGAACTGCTTTTGGTAAATCGTCAATCTTTTTGAAGGCTTGAATAAGCGCATACATGCGACCAATTTCTGTAAGTAATACTTCTGGCCAGTCTTTGTGCTGTTTGGGAATTAAAGAAAGTCTCGTAACATCCCTAGCTAAGTCGTTTAGTTCACTGTCAATAAGCCTGTGCGACATAGGGTTTGTGTAGTCGTGGGGTTTATGTTTGAAGGTGTTAAGTCCACTGCGTAGTAGATCGCTCAGCCAGAGCTCGAGCTCCATTAATCCCTGCGCCATAAGCTCACGCTTATCACTATCGGTACTACCTTCTACAGCACTAGTATCAGGATTATAGTTGAAGCGTTTTTCAGGAACATCTTTAAACGCATCAACTAACCACTTAGGCTGTGCTACTTCATCAAAGATGTTCTTTCCTGAATAGTTAACTTCATCTATCAGTAGTAAAAGTGCTAAAGCATGTTGACAAGGTGTTTGGTGTGAAACACAAGTACAAGTACTTTGAAAGTCATCTAAACGAATTGCGGTTTGTATAAGTTCTCTAGGTTTGGTACTAGCAGTTTTAATGACCTTTTTAGGTGTTTGAGTTTTACTAGCTGTTGGATTAGGCGTAATACCCGCAGCCTTTTGCGCAGCTGCACTGTTGATGATAATACTCCCAGCCGTATTTTTTAACTCGATTGTTCCCCAAACATAGTCAGAGTCTATGGCTAAGCTTTTCCAGCGTGTACTAATCGCCAGCGAGCGACTACTACGAACATGATAGTCGTTTTGTGCAAGACCTACAATTTGGTGATGGGTCCAAGTTTGCTGTGGCAAGATGAAATCTCTAGTTTCTGTATTAGCTACTATCATGCGGCAACCTCTAAACTGAGTGTGCGAATCTCTATACCGTCATAAGTGCCAAAAATGTTTTCATCTGCCTGTGCTGACCAAATGGTTTGGCAGTTTAAGGCTTTAGCACTTTGCAGTAGTAAAGCAGTATCAAAGTCGATGTTGTACTCCTTTGTGCTAGACAGCGCAGCACAAAAATCTTCAGCATTGGGTCTATGCATTTTCCAATACGAATATTCTTGAACGATTTCAACTGCATCTTTCAGGCTGAGTGCGTTGGGGGTTTTAGATAGTAAAGACTTACTTAAATCTTCTAGAACGGTTGTACTGAGGCAACCAAAGCCAGAGTGCCAAAGGTACTTCACTAGCTCTGCTGCTCTTTCATGGGTTTTGCCAGCGCTGACATCAAGCGCAGCGATGAGTACACTGGCATCAATTAACTGTCGGGATTTTGTGTTGGTTAGTTTCATACAGAACCCCCGCTAACTCCCCTTTTAAAAAGGGGAGAGCTTCTAACTTCCCCCTTTTCTAAAGGGGGACCGAGGGGGATTCCGTTTTTAATATAAAACATAGGCTCAATCATGATTAAGCGATGTAAACTTTGTCGCGAGCCTCATCAAGAGGGCTTTTACTAGGCTTAGCTTGTGGCACTGCTTCACCACTATTCAAAAAGTAACCTTGCTCTAAGCGTGAGATGTTCTTTTCCATAGCATTTTGGTAGTTAGACTCTTCTCTGACGAGCTTTTCGGCAGTTTGGTGTAAGAGCTTTGAGACTGAAAGATTCTTTTTTGTAGCAAGAATTTTGAGTTCTTGTAG
>CALHRJ010000551.1 GCA_938038395.1 uncultured Deinococcales bacterium
TGCTCCTCGTCATCAACTGCATAGCCTTGTAGCCTTACTTGTTCTAAGTGCAACTTCAATTGTTCTTTATCAATAATTGTTCTGTGCGTATAGCTTTTTAACGCATCATCCATAGGAATATTTAAATAGGCCAACAAACACTTACCCAAAGCCGTTGCATGCAAAGGCAAAGGACGACTAGGGTCAGGCACAACACGTAGTGCCTTTTTAGATTCAACATCACAAAGAATAAAAATCTGTCTTTGTTGTAACACAGCAATATGTGAACACTCAGAACTCTGTTGCGACAAACGCTCAAGTAAAGGTTCTGCAATGCGCACCAAGCGACCACCTGTACCTTCACTCAAATTCATAGCAGCAGGACCAAGCTTGTAACGGCGCGTATCAAGGCATTGCTCAGCAAAGCCATGACTAACCAAAGTCTGCACCATACGTGAGACACTGCTCTTATCTACATCTAATCGATTGGCAACCTCGGTTACACCAAGACCACCATCATTATCTGCAAGCAGTTGCACTATTTTTAATCCTCTAGCTAATGTCTGAACTTCACTCATAGTTAAATAGTTAAACTTTATTGATTATCCTCAAAAAGCACATAAGCGCATGTTTTTGAGCTTTGCGAAAAAAACGCAAAGGTGATGCGTATGTAATAAATATTCTCTTTCATACACTGTTTGATAATCGTCAAAGTAAATCGCACCCACTTCGCTCATATAGACTTGATTTTTTCCTTCTTGTTGTGAATAATAATATAATAAATACGAAGTTGTCAAATCTAGCGCTATTTGTTGTTCTATATAAAACAAAGTTTCACTAATATCAACAAAAGCACCCAAAAGGAGTTTTCTCAATATATGCCTTATGTATTTGATGGAAGAAAGCTAATTCAACACGCCTTTGAACACACCTACACTCTGCCAGCCTTTAATGTATGCAGTGTAGAAATGATTCGGGCATGCATAGAAGCAGCGGAAGAAGAACAAGCACCAATTATTGTGCAAACCTATCCTGCGGATACTGCCCAGATAGATGTTCACCAAGCCGTTGCACTTGTAAAATCCTTTGCAGAACGTGTTTCAGTTCCAATATTGCTACACATGGACCATGGTCCAGATTATGAAACCGATATTGCTTGTCTTACGGCTGGCTATGGCTCAATTATGTATGACGGCGCTGATGCAGATATTGAAGATATTGTTGTCACCTCAAGAAAAGTTGTCGAAGCAGCCCATATTGCTGGTGCAGCCGTTGAAGTTGCAGCCGAAAGCTTTAATCATGGCATGGTCGAATACAGCACACCTGAAGATTGTCTCCGTCTTTTTGAAGAAGGTCACGCAGATATGGTGGCAATTTCTGTAGGCTCTGAACACGGTCAATCGGGTAGCCTAAAAGCCGAACTTATGCGAGATATTGCTAAAGCAACAGGCAAGCCTCTAGTTTTGCACGGAGGCAGTGGCATTAGTAAAGAAGACCATGTGATTGCTAGAGAATGTGGTGTTGTGAAGTGCAACATCGGCTCAGCACTCTACAAAGCACTCAGAAAAACTTGGCAAGAATCAGCAGATGCCAAAAACCACCGCGAAGTCTATGAACGTAGTAGACTTGCTTTAAAAGATGTTGCAAAACACTATATCCATCTTATGAATGCAGAAGGTAAAGCAAATGCATAAGCAAATACCAGTTTTAACTAAGGACTCTTTATGCCAAATATAGCTCTATTTGGTGCTGGACGCATCGGCAATGTGCACGCTGCAACCATTGCCAATCATCCAGATTGCACCTTGTCAGCCGTTGTAGATGTTTACGCACCTGCTGCTGAGAAACTTGCAGAAACCTATGGTTCTAAAGTCACTACATCCGAAGAGGTCTTTGCAGATAGCTCAATTGATGGCATCATCATAGGCTCTGCGACTAATACGCACGCAGACCTAATAGAAGCTGGTGCAAGAGCTGGCAAAGCCATATTCTGCGAAAAGCCAATTGACTTAGATGTTAAACGTGTTGATGAATGCCTAAGCGTTGTCGATGAGCACAATGCCAAACTCATGGTTGGCTTTAACCGTCGTTTTGATAAAAACTTTAGTTTACTCAAAGACCGTTTGGTAGCTGGTGAAATCGGCAAAGCAGAACTCATCACCATTATTTCGCGTGACCCTGAACCACCGCCTGTAAGCTATATAGAAGTCTCTGGTGGTCTCTTTAGAGACATGATGATTCATGACTTAGATATAGCTTGTTGGCTTATGAACGAAGACCCTGTAGCGATTTCAGCAAGCGGTAGTTGTTTGGTTGATGATGCGATTGGTCAAGCTGGCGATGTTGATACGGCGATTGTTACTTTAGAATTTGCTAAGGGTGAACTGGCAGTTATTACAAATAGTCGTAGAGCTAGTTATGGGTATGACCAACGGGTGGAAGTTCATGGTGAAAAAGGTATGCTCGAGCTCAAAAACGTGCTAGAAAGTACCGTCACTAGCAGTACAGCTGCTGGCACAAACCAAGAAAAACCAGTCTTCTTCTTTTTAGAACGCTACGCAGAAGCTTACGCCAGCGAACTCCGTTCATTCGTAGCAATGATGCAAAATAAAGATATAGATATTCCTACAGGTATCGATGGTAAACGTGCTTTAGTTTTAGCAGACGCAGCTGTTGCGTCGCTTAAAAGTGGCAAAAAGGAGCAGTTATAATGTACGACCTCATAACATTAGGACGGTCTTCTATGGACTTCTACTCTATGCAAAGTGGTGCAGAATTTGAAGACATTGAAAGCTTTTCGGTCTCTACAGGCGGTAGTCCTACCAATATCGCAGTAGGTACGAGCAGACTTGGTTTGAAAGTTGCCCACCTCACCGCTGTTGGCGATGAATTAATTGGCAAGTTCATCATTAAGTACCTTCAAAGAGATGGCATTGATACCTCCTATATACCTGTCAAAGATACAGGACGCAGTGGTCTTGCCATTTTAGGTGTACAACCGCCTGACAAATTCCCATTGGTATTTTATAGAGAAAATCCTGCTGATATAAATTTTAGTATTGATGATGTTCTTGCTGCACCTTTGACACAAACTAAAGCTTTGTGTTTTGCAGGTACAGGTTTAGCACGCGGTAGTCGTAAAGATGCCACGTTGCTTGCGGCAGAGATTGCAAAAGCTAATGGCGTAAAGGTAATTATAGATTTAGACTTGCGCCCCGACCAGTGGATTCACCCACTTAGTTATGGCATCAATATACGAACAGTACTCCCACTTGTTGATATTGCTATTGGTACCGAAGAAGAGTTTTACGCTACTTTATTGCAAAACCCAAATGCAGCTAGTAGCACAGCGATAGCTGACCTTGATGAATCCATGAAATCAGAACTTGCTGATGCATTGCTTGAGTACCAGACTAAACCAGAAAGTCCAGACACTATCATTTTGAAAAAAGGTGCTAACGGTGTACGTGTCTACGAAAAGGGCAAAGAACCTCAAGACTATGGTAGTTATAAAGTAAAGGTTGCCAATACTGTTGGTGCTGGTGATGGTTTTGCAAGTGGCTTAATTTTTAGTCATCTTAATGGTAAGAGTTGGGAAGAGAGCGCACAGTTTGCAGCAGCGTGTGGTGCCTTAGTTGTAAGTAGAGATGGTTGCGCAGCAGCATTACCAACTTTGCCTGAAGTAGAAGAATTTATTGCAAGCCATAGTTAAGTAGCATGGGCTATGCCCATAAATAAGACGAAAAAATTATGAAAACAATTTACCCCAAAACCGTAGGGTGCGTTACACGCACCGCTTTTTACGAAAAACAAAAAGACATATGTAATAATTATTCAATACCTAAGTTTTTATCATAAAAGTACAATTGGTGGGCATAGCCCACCCTACAAAAACAAAGCATAGAAGGAGTTTTTATATGAGTTATAAAGGCAATCAAGGTAATAACAGACACCACATCAAACCAAAAGATAGTTCTTTGAAGTTTGACGTAAAAAAAGAAGACTATGGTTGGGACTATCTCAACTATCAAGTTGTTAAATTACAAGCTGGCGAAAGCTATAGTTTTGATACTGAAGGTAATGAAGCAGCATTAGTACCTTTAAGTGGTCAGGCTAAGCTGAGTACAGGTGGGCAGGATTTTGAAGTATCACGCACAAGTGTTTTTAAAGAAAAGCCAAGCATACTTTACGCGCCACCTAAAAATACAATAGAAGTTGTTGCTACCTCTGAATTTGAATGTGCAATCGGCACAGCACCAGCAGAAGGCATGTACCCTATTCGCTTATTCAAACCTGAAGAAATGCGTACCGAAGTTCGTGGTGGTGGCGCAGCACACCGTGAAGTTCATCATGTACTCTCCCACCCACTACCAGCAGAAAGATTGATTCTCTTCGAAGTCTATATCCCTGGCGGTATGTGGTCAGGTTGGCCACCTCACTGCCATGATAGACATCTAGGCAGTCCATACTTAGAAGAGACTTACCACTTCCAGTTTGATAAACCTGCGGGCTTTGGCTTACACAGAAAC
>CALHRJ010000552.1 GCA_938038395.1 uncultured Deinococcales bacterium
ATGGAACTTGAAGATGGTTTGGGTAGAATGAATTAAAGGAAAGAATTTTTATCGACAAAGCCACCCATTTCAATTTGAGATGGGTGGCTTTATTTTTACTTTAAAGGCTTTTGATTATTATAGAAAACACTATTAAAATCCAAACGTCATTCTGAACAACGTGAAGAATCTCGAAAGCAGTGTTCTACAAAACAGCATTTCATAAGCAATTCTTCGAGACCCTTCACTAGGTTCAGGGTGACATTTTAGTGGTTAGAGACAACAATTAATACTGTGAGGTGCAATGCTGTAAATGCTATTGGCATTAAGAGAATTTTCGGCAGCGCTCGAGCACTCCCCCAAACACTCTCACAGCTTCATCTACTTCTGCTTCCGTCGTAAACCGCCCAAGCGAAAAACGAATACTTGCCTTAGCATCTGCCTTACTCATACCCATAGCGATCAATACATGAGACGGCTCAATCGACCCCGCAGCACAAGCTGAACCAGCACTAGCCATAATGCCCTCTTGATCTAATCCCATAAGCATAGCCTCACCATCAACATCTTTAATATACACATTGATGTGCTTTGGACTACGAGCTGCGCCTGCTGCATTTAAGTTGATTCCTTCATACGCTAAAAGACCTACTTGTAAGTTATCTCTTAGCCCTGCGATGTGTTCGGCATCCTGTTGCCAATTGGCTTGCACCATACTTGACGCTTCACCCATACCAATAATTGCAGGACTATTCAAAGTACCCGCACGATAACCACGTTCTTGCTCTCCCCCAAGCATCATTGGCACTAAGTCCACACCTTTTCGCATGTACAATGCGCCAACACCTTTAGGGCCGTATACTTTATGAGCCGACAAGCTTAGTAGGTCCACACCTAAAGCATCAACATTTACATCCAAAGTGCCAAAGCCTTGAACTGCATCACAAAACATCAACGCACCAGCTTCATGCACAACTTCGCTCATAGCTGTTATATCTGTGATGACACCAGTTTCGTTATTGGCAAGCATGAGTGCAACCAAAACAGTTTCTTCTTTTAGCGCAGCTTGCAGAGCTTCAACAGTAATTTCACCTTTTGAATTGGGTTCTAGAAAAGTTACATCGTAGCCTTGTATCGCTAAATACTGGCAGGTCGTAAGCACAGCAGAATGTTCTAACTGACTAGTAATAACATGTGCTTTTTTGCCTAGCTTATGCCCTTCAACAACAGCGCGAATAGCATGGTTATCTGCTTCGGTTGCACCTGAGGAAAATATAATTTCTTGGGGTTGGGCACCTATTGCAGAAGCGACTTGTTCACGGGCTGTTTCTACAGCGTGACGAACTCGTTGACCTTCTTTGTGGAGGCTTGAAGGGTTGCCGTAAGCTTCTTTAAGATATGGCACCATAGCTTCAAAGACTTGCTCATCTAATGGAGTTGTAGCTGCATAATCAAGATATATAGACATATTTATTCAGCCCCATTCTTAAATAAGGTTTTAGGCCTTCTATCAACAAAATAACCTATGCTATGAAATACAATACTTAGGATTAATAAAGCAATGCACAGTTTCACCGCAATACCATACTTGCCGTTTAGCTGAAATATCATTGGATCAACCAAATACAGCAAAGCAATACTTCCTAAAAGACCAAAGTATGCAGACATGGAATGGCTTGAGATTATAAGAAACTGTCGCTTTACCGGTACTTCAAAAGCTTTCATCAATCCCGTAACAATTACTACAGCAAACTGTGTTAATGAAAGAGCTATAAGTATATATGAAAGTACTAGCATAATTAGAACCCCACGAATCTATAGACATCCAAATAAATCAAACTTAATCTTCTGCTGTTTTGTTCATTGACTTCGGTGGATGTAGGTACTCAACTTTACCGTTCTGCTGTCTCATATATTTATCCCAAGGATCAAAACGCCACTGCAACAAACTAACACAACACGCAAGAATAATCCCAAAATACATCATAAACAGTCTTTGCTTTAAAGGATCAACAATCAAAACATCTATTATTTCAACTATGATTAGATATAACAAAACTCCTATGGGAAGCAGTACAAGCATTGGAATAAGCCCTCGAAGCAACTGTGTCTTTTTTGGTGCTTCGAAGTCTTTAATTCGAAATGACCATATACTACTAGCTAACAGACACATTCCAAAAATACCCATTAGAAGTGGGAGGTTATCAAACGGTATACCCAAAATCATCAAGGCTCCTATCTATCATCATAACTAAAAATGGTGCCGTCACTTTTGACCTTCACCTTAGCCTTTATAGTAGCACCTATTTTACTTATCCTTATTCATACTTTAGTTGATACTGCATCAACGTTCTGTCGTTTTGTTCATCATAAATCAAAACGATAGCGACACTTTTGACGTTCACCTTGTCTATACATCAGATTATCTTCAGGTAAATCTACGATTTCAATCATCGTTCCACCTGCAAGTTCACAAGTTTTTCGAGATGCCATATTGTCAGGGTTACAAGTAATCCAAAGTGGACTAAGCTCATGTCTTTTTGCTAATTCAAAGAGCAATTTACAGCTCCTCGCTGCGTAATGGTTGCCTCGGTATTCAGGTTCAACGCCATAACCTATTTGCCCACCATACATAATAAGTTCAGTTGTTTCTCCAATACGCAAATCAATGCGACCCATTTTGTTATGGTTATCGCTATGAATCATGTCAAATATATAAGCGGGTGAAAACCCCTTTTGTATATCTTTTGGGGCTTTAGCACTTAATATCAGGGTTAAATCATCATCGATTAGCTCACCTGGTTCAAGAAATTGGAAGGGCTCGAGCATATATTTATAATACTACATAAACATCGCTATGTAGAGAGAG
Source organism: uncultured Deinococcales bacterium (assembly GCA_938038395.1). GTDB lineage: Bacteria > Deinococcota > Deinococci > Deinococcales > Trueperaceae > CALGZD01. The sequence goes on from CALHRJ010000552.1 coordinate 2,849, forward strand.
TCACACGTATAAGTTCTCAAAATGACCAAACAAAAACCTTACTACAAACCCAATAAATCCCATAACCTAAGCAACTACTTAAAAGTCCAACAGGAAGCAAAATTAGCAAAAAATCTATAAAACGAATAAAGAAGTTTGAGTCAACAAAAAATTTAGTTTTCGCATTTTAATTAAGTGTAATGCAAAATGCTCCTAGTATCCCCTTTAAAGCTCCATACACAAGAAACATTTGAAAAACCGACACGAACAAATTCTAGCAGCTTAACCATATAAAGTTTCTGACGCTAATTTTGAAGATTGTTAAAAAAACTATCTGGTAAAGTTTCCAACTGCACTAGCTTACCCTCATTGACGAGTTCAGCTAAACTTGTCGAAGCCAATACCTCACGTACTGCATTGTCCACACGCTGCCAAAGCGACTCTGTAGAACAACTACCCACATGTGAGCAGTTATCATCGCCTTCTTCTAAACAAGGTACAGGTGCAAGACTGCCTTCCATAAGCTCAACCACATGCAGCGCAGTAATTTCCTCAATTGGCTTAGCAAGTCTATAGCCACCTTGAGCACCACGTACAGATTCAACAATTTCAGCACGGCGCAAAACAGCAACAATCTGTTCAAGATATTGCTGTGAAATATTTTGACGCTGCGAGATTACCTTAAGACTCGTTGGTTTATCTCCACTCAAGGCAATTTCTACCAAGGCGCGCATGCCATATTGTGCTCTTGTTGATACCCACATAGGTTTAACTCTCTAGTTCGCAATGTAATTACTATTTCAGTAAAAAAGCATCTGGAACAAATGCTCTCAGATGCTTTCAGTATACGGTTTATTTGCCTAGACTATCAATGCTAGCTTATCTAGAATTAAAACAAATTGCTAACAGAATGATTTTCGTGCACATTGCGAATAACATTGGCAAGTAAAGGTGCGGTAGATAAAACTTCAATCTTTGGATTATTTGTTATCAAAGGAATGGTATCAGTTACAAAAACTTGCTTAATGGCCTCATGCTCCATGCGTTCAGGTGCAGGCGGCATAAATACTGGGTGTGTTGCAGCCAACGTAACTTCTGGCAAAGCACCCAATCCAACAAGTGCTTCAATCGCACGTATCATTGTTCCCGCAGTCGAGATCATGTCATCAATCATGATAGGTCGTTTACCTTCAACATCACCAATTACATGCGACACAGCGGTTTCAGTGGGACTATTACGACGTTTATATAAAATAGCTAGATCCAAACCTAAGATATTAGCTAAACGTCTTGCTTCGGTCGCACGACCGACATCAGGTGAAACAATAACACTATTGCTCAAATCTTCCTGTTTGAGCCTTTCAGATAAAATTCCCATCGCTGTCATATGATCAACTGGCACATCAAAAAAACCCTGAATTTGACCTGCATGTAGATCAAGCGTAATCACTCGGTTGATACCTGCGACTTGGAACATATTCGCAACAAGCTTAGCAGTGATTGGTTCTCTTTCTTCATGCTTTTTATCTTGCCTGGCATAGCCAAAATACGGCACAACTGCATTAATACGAAAGGCAGACGCACGTCGAAGCGCATCACTAAAAACCATCAGCTCCATAATATTGCGGTTGACGGGTGTTGAGGTTGATTGAATAATAAAACAATCTGCACCACGTACGGATTCATGAATCCGTACACGTGTTTCGCCATCTGGGAATTCAGTCACTTCGCTTTCACAAAGAGAACGACCTAATTGGTCAGCAATAGCTTTGGCTAGGTTTGGTGTTGCGTTCCCACTAAACAGCTTTAATTCTTGCCCAAAAATCATAGATTAACCTTCAATAGAACAATAGTTTTTGTAAATACTAAAAATGCAATACTAAAAATGCAATGCTTAACATGATAATGAGACAATGTTAGCGTAACTCTACTGCTAAGCAATAAAGTTAAAGCCACAAAGAATTAGACAGATCAAAAGAATCAACATGGGTTGACTAACTTGCTTATTTCTTCCAATAAACTCGTAGAAATTTTCTGAAAAAACCCCAATTTTACAAGTACATACCTATATTCAGTGTTACCTTATCTCTCTCAAGGGCATTTTACATAACAAGTACTACTATCCAAAATGACGAATGATTAATTGCAGCAAACAATTAATTTCCACAAAAAATACCTAACCAACAATTCGTGGCTAGGTATTAACTGGCATACATGAATAATTTGCGACGTACTTGAGTCTGAATATACTAAAACTGCGGGTTAACGGTTAACTCGCCAGCTAAATCCTTCAGTAAGCTGATTTTGACCATCATCTACCTGAATTATAACGTCGTAGTCACCTACTGAACCTCTAGCGATTTCACCAAAAATAATGCCTTCACGAGAATCTAGTTGCAGTCCTTGAGGGAGGTTTGCACTCAAATAGGTTACTGGTGTGGTGAATAAGGGCAGCTCGAGCTCAACATAATCCCCAACTCGACTGATTTGATTCCTAAGGTTCATAATATTCGAATTGCTACCAGCACCGGTGTTGCGAGATAAACCAGCCTGATTGCCTAAACCTTGATTACCCAAACCTTGATTGCCTAAACCCTGATTAAACTGTCCAACAGAATTACCAAAACCACTGTTAAAACGTGTATCACGATTTAAAGCTGTACCTGAATTATTATTGTTTCTATTTCCTAAGTTTCTAAGTTTACCAAGACCTAGAAATCCATTATTTTGTTGCGCATCTTGCTGTTCAGTAATATTGCTTAGTCGTGGTGTGTTATCTTCTTCAACTCTTGGTCTATTTGGATTTCTAAAAAAGCGACCCAGTCCTAAAAAGCCTTCACCTTGGTTTGTGTTTTGATTATTAGCCAAGCTATTATTTTGTCCACTATTACCTGTATTGAAGCCAGTGTTGTTATTAAAGTTATTATTGTTAGCTGTTAAGCCACTAGGTGCTGCAAAAGGCGCATTATTTAAACCTTGTCCTGAATTTAGACCACTAGCACTCTGACCTAAACCCTGATTTACACCTTGATTTACACCCTGATTCACACCTAGTCCAATCCCAAGGTTACGGTTTGTTCCAGATGTACCAAAGCTATTACCAAATCCTGAGTTATTGCCTAGACCAGAGTTTAAGTCTTGGTTAGTTCCAAATCCCTGGTTAGTTCCAAATCCTTGATTACCCAAATTTCTAGATACACCGCCTGTTGAACCAAAGCCTTGGTTCAGTTGACTCTGAAAAAATTGACCTTCTCCAAATTGACCTTCCATAAGTTGACTTTCTGAAAGTTGATCTAGCGACAAGTTATTGCTTTGATTTGAAAAGCGATTTCCATTGTTAGCTCTAATTTCAGAAAAATCATCCATTACATTACTTGTAGCATTGACTGACTGCGCATTAGTTGAACGATTTACTGCTGACAATTGCGGTGCTAAGGCAACGCTAGCCATGACTAAATTATTTGATGTAGTATTTGATGCTGTGTTCGACGTTCTTAGACCTGACCCATTAGCTTCTGTTCGATTAACAGTTGTGACAGTATCGCGAGAGGCTACCTGAAGATTTGAGCCCAAATCTACTGAGTCGGTTCTACTTACGTTAGATCCTAATGATGTACCTCTAACAAGTGTTGCAATGTCATAAACATAGGCAGTGCCACTATTTTCAGCTAAATCATCACTACGGAGTGCGCCAACTGCAAGTTTAGTGCCTTCTAAAGCAATTGCACTACCAAAGTGATCAGCACGGTTGGCATCTACAGCAGTTACTTTATCTAGGAGTTGCCAGTTGCCTTCAGATTGACGGCTATATAAATAAATTGCGCCAGAATCAGAAGCAGTACTATCATTTTGTTCAGCTGCAATAACTGCTAAGCCGTTTTGGAGTGCAACTGCACCACCAAATTTATCATCGCGCGATGCATCTTCTGCTGTGAGTTTTCCTGCTGGCTTCCAATCACCATTTGATTGTCTTTCAAAGATATAACTTGCACCTGCATCAATTCCAGCACTGTCATCACCCAAAGCGCCAACTAGTGCAATATCTCCATCTAGTGCTACTGCATAGCCAAAGTAGCTTTGTTGTTGATTATTGCCAGTACTTAAAGCGGCTTCTACCTGCCAACCTCTCCCACGTCTACGATAAACATAGGCAGCACCTTCATCGCTTGCGCCTGCACCAGACACAAGAATCGTATTGCCACTGATGGCTACAGCTGAGCCAATTTCATTTCCCTGTCGTGCATTGGGTGGATTGATGCGCTCGCCTTCAATCCATTCGCCTTGATCGAACTCAAACACATAAAATGCACCTGTATTGTTACGACCTGCACCTGCAGCACCTATAACTAAGGTTTTATCTTCTATTGCGACTGAACGACCAAAGGCAAGACCCGCAGTGGCATCACTCGGCTCGAGCTTTGCCTGTAAACGCCAACTACCATTCGCGCGTGCCTCATAGACATAAACAGCACCACTATCTTCGAGTTTTAGTCTGCCAAAATCACCATCATGCCCAAAGGCACCAACTACAGCAATATCATTACTTATGGCTACAGCATTGCCAAACTCATCACTGGCTGCTATATCTTGTGGTTGTAATCTTGCTTCTTCCATATACATACCACGTACATCTTTTGAAAAAATATAAGCAGCACCTGCATTTGCTGCTCCTCTAGTATCAGCCCATCTAGACCCAACAATAGTTCTTCCACCGCTGACAGCAATTGAACCGCCAAAAATATCAAAAGCCTGTTGACCATTACCAAAAAGTTTTACTTCAGCAGCATCAACAGTACCGTTAACAGATGGTGCATAACCTGTTTGTGCTTTTGCTAAAAAGCCCCAAAGACTCATACAGAGCACTACTATAAATAGAACGCGTACACTTTTTTGAACACTATCTTTCAGATTAAAGTTTAAATTAGACATTTTTTACTCCCCCAAAAACTATATTGTTTTGACGCCTGTTATTAATTTCTATAAGTAGCTTCTATAGCTTCATCTTAATAACTATAGAAAACACTAAACCAACTCTCCAATTAGTAAAGTGTTCTCATTACCTCCCAGTAATAAGGCTTAAACAAGGTATATCAGGCATTTAAAAATACGCTTAGATTTCCCTTAGATTTCCTAGTACTTAGTTCACTAGAAATCACTACTTGCTTGCAATGTTAGACCTCTGACATGTATAAGGTGATAACAACAAAATGAAGTAAAAACAGCGTACTCTCATAAAAATGCACGTTTTTTAAGTTTGGATAATGGTTAAAAAAACGCCTTTCAGAAAGCAAAATAATGCTCTGAATATTCCGTCCAGAACGCATTTAAAGAATCTTATAGGCTAAATATCAGTAAAATTTAGAAATGCACAAATAATTTTTAAATAATGGTATTTTAATTTGACTTATGGTCAGAATTTATAAAACTCATAAATCAGTTGTGCCCAAATAAGGCAAAAAGAAATACTTCCTTTAGGTAGCTATCCCAGCTTTGGATAGCTACCTAAAGAAAGTCACTCGTCTTGTGATTTTGTTAGATCGAGTCTACTCACCCAAGGGTTGAGGTTACCCAAAACGACCACTCAGGATGGCTTACTTTTAAACGCTCAACTGCCTCTTGGATTTTTGTTCCATCTTCTGAAATTGCAAAACACGTTGAACCTGAACCCGACATCATCACTTGTGAAAACCCTTCAGCACTTAGCGCGTCGAGAACGCTTTTAATAACTGGATACTTTTTGACAACGCCTGCTTCTAAGCTATTTAAGCCTTGTGCTTTTCCTATGGCTAGCTTTTCGAAATAGTTACCTGCATCTAGTGCAGGCGCAAAATTTTCTATAGCTTCGTAGGCTTCTTTTGCACTTACTGCCAGATTGGGATTTGCTAACAGTATGTGTAGTGGTTCTACATTAATGGGCTCGAGCGCTTCTCCTCTACCACGAGCACGTGCCGAAGCATCCTCAACAATAAAAAAGGGAACATCAGAACCCAGCTCAAGTGCGAGTGCCATCAAATCAATATCATCACAAGCAACAATCTCATCTAGTGCCACGAGCACAGCAGCTGCGTCCGAAGAGCCTCCGCCCAACCCTGCAGCAATGGGGATGTGTTTTTCCAATAAAATCGACGCACCCTTAATTTTGTTATCTTTAAATGCTTCAATCTTAGCCAACTCTACAAAGTAAAGTTCCGCTGCTTTATAGGCCAAATTGCTGCTATCTATTGGTAAATCTGCACCTATAACTTCTAGAGAAATACCTTCTGCACTAGCCGATACGTGAAGGACATCGGCAAGCTCGAGCTTGACCATGACACTGTCAATATCATGAAAGCCGTCTTCCCGCTTCCCTGTTACATGCAAGGCTAGATTGACTTTGGCTGGAGCTAATAGCGATAATTGTGTTAAAGAACGTTTAGGTTGTTGCATCTGTAAAGTGATTGTATAAAGAAAGTTCGAACAATAAAAAGAGCTATGCAGCCAAAATACGGTAGTATGAACTAAATGACTAAACTTAAAGAGAATCCTGATGTCAAACTTAAATTCGAAAACTACCCCACTAAGGCAAAAAAGAAATTAAAGCATTTACGTGAACTAATCATTGAAACTGCCAATGAAATTGATAATATTTCTGAACTAGAAGAAACACTTAAGTGGGGTGAACCAAGCTATTTGGTTAACAAAGGCAGTACCATTCGACTTGATTGGAAAGAAAAAAAGCCTGAACAAGTAGCCATCTACTTCAAATGCACCAGCAAACTTGTCAATACCTTTAAAGAACTTTATGGAGACACCTTTAAGTATGAAACAACCCGTGCGATTGTATTTAGCATGGATGACGACATTCCAAAAACACAGCTTAAAGAATGTATCTCTCTAGCTTTACGCTATCATCTGGTAAAAGACAAACCTCTATTAGGCATGAAAGTTAGCTCTTAAGTAAATTTGATACTGCTCCACCAGAAGAAGATTTAACAAACTTCTGCTGGTATTTCTTTGGATGAAACATCAATTGATGGATATTGTCAAGCCCTTTCCCAAATGGCTTTCTTAAATAATTATTGTGGTGTACCAATACCGAGTTCAAAAATATCGTTAATAAATTAACCAGTTTGAAACGTCAGATACTCAGCCATATTCGGCTTCACATCTAGATATTCAAGTCCGGATACGTCTTGAATTAATGAATGAATTCAACGGCATTGATATTAGTTGATACAGATAAATGCTATTGAGGACGAACATAAAGCAACATCATCAAAAAATGGCAAATACTACCAGCCAACACAAATAAGTGCCACAAGCCATGATAACCAAAGTGTTCTGGAAACCAGTCTGGCTTTTTAGTTGCATAAATAACTGCGCCAACTGAGTAAAACAAACCACCTAAAACCATCCAAAACATGCCACCAAATGGCATAACTTTAGCAATAGGCACAATCGCAATAATGGCTAGCCAACCCATAAGGGCATACAGCAATGTAGATAACCAACGTGGCGCACCTAACCAAAAAGCTTTAAAAATAACACCCAAAAATGCAAACCCCCAAATCACCCCAAAAACACTCCAGCCCCAAGCAGCAGAATCTACTTGCAAGGTAACTAAGGTAATTGGTGTATAGGTTCCTGCAATAAGTACATAGATTGCAGCATGGTCAAATAAACGAAGACCACGTTCTGTAATCTTGCCAACTTTCAAACTGTGCAAAAGCGTACTTGCGGTATACAACAATATAAGACTTCCACCATAAATGCTAAAGCTTGTAGTTCGCCAAGGCTCACCATACGAAAAAACAACAAGCAGTACTAAACCAACTATGCTTAATATAATACCTGCAAAATGCGACAGGCTATTAAAGGGTTCTTTTAAATAACGGGCTAAAATCCCATAAGGATGACGACTCATAAGGACAGTGTAGCACTAACACGCTTGCTATTATTAACGTTTCCACTTAATGTTGAGCCACACCCAGTGAGTTTGTTCTTACTCACCTCCGTTCGCCGATTTGTTGCTAACTCAACAAATCGGGGTGCATCCGCATTGTGGAGGATAGGTAGAAAATAACGTAAGTAGCGTGTTTTTAAGCGTAGCGCAAAAACCGCCAAGGTGCGTCCTTCTGCCCCCATTTGTGATGTTAAATGATTTTATATCATCCGCCAATCTGTGGACGCACCCACAAATCGTGGAAGTGTTTTATTGTGTCAGGTAAACACGGTACAATAAAACTTCACCAGCATGCTCTACCACTAAGTAGTCTTCATAAGCCCATAAAGGTGTCCCAGCAACAGCCAACCAGCTATCACCATTGGCAACACGTACAGCACTAAGATTTTCAAACGCGAAACTCTGCCATGCATTACCGTCTAAGTTTAGGGCGGCGCCTTCCTTAACACTGACTATGTCAGAGGCTGCATCTTTTTGTAAAAGTCCAAAAATATCTGCGACTTCTTTTGTAACTGTTTCGGGTACTTCATCAACAAAGCCACGGTCAAACCATTTAAGTTCAGGACCTTCTATCTTGACACCCGTAATCGTTGGAATGCCCAATGCAGGATAACTTTCGATATTTCCAGTAGAAGCATTCACACGCTGAGCACGGATAACATAAGGTCTGCCACGTCCAGGTTCATTAAAGATACTCAGACCAAAACTATTTGCAGGTAAGTCCATGGAATCAGCAATGCGCTCGAGCCTTTCCTCTTGTATCTTGGCTAGTTCCATTGCATTCATGCCCTCAATATCTTCAGGCCACAGTAAATCATTAAATACACGAACTAGTGAACCATCAGGTTCACCGTCTGCGCGCCAAGCACCAAATGGGCTATGATCCCAAAAGCCATTGAGAACTAAATAACTAGCTTCAAAATTCGCCAATTCAAAACGTCCTTGGAATCTTAATGCTCGTCCTTGCCCTGCCCATTCATGTACTTTTAAAGTAGCAAATTCAGGCATATAAGGATAGCTCATTAAAATCTCTGTAGAAATTGGAAATTCATTTTGCGCAATACCTTCAGCAACAATTGCAGTCGGTTGAAAACTACTACCAAATCCTGTTTCAAAATCCTGTGCAAAACCATCTTGAAAATTTGGCGTAGCTAATAACGCACTTGCATATTGTTGTGCTGCTTCTGGGTTTATAAAATATCCAATTCTTAAGTGGTAGCTATTATTATCTTGAACAACATAAGCCATATAACCTGACTGGCGCAAAGCATCCCGAATAGCTTGTGAATCCTCTTGGCTATTTAAACTTGCCAGTTGAACTGTATATGCATTAGCAACTTGTTGTTGTACTGAATTCTGTGTTTCCTTTTGACTTTCCTTCTGGCTTTCTTTTTGAGCCAAAGCAGTTGTGAAACATAATAGACTAAATAATATAGTAGCCACAGCCAATAGTCTTAGACTGCTTTTAAATAAAAAAACCTTATCTTTTTTCATAATAGTACTCCCTAAATATCTGTAAAAACCTATGTCTTGTAAAAACCAAGCACTACTATACCTTCAAAGATATCTTTCTATCTATTGGCTATAGTGGCTTGATTCAATGCTTATCATAATAAGTTGTACCTATGATTTAGTGGCAAGTATCTTACTGCGCATAAAGAAGGATTAGAATTAGCTTTCGAAAATCACAGATGGTATTTTGCGCAAGCACAAAAATCTCAAAAAGAGCAACTCAAAATTGAAAAGCCCTTTGTTCTATTTTGCTACCATTTGAGATGAAATAGATGTTTGAAGCACTGAGAGGTGGACTGTCTACTTCTGGCAGTCAAAACTAATAAGACCAGATTGTATTTAGTACCAATTATTTAGCCAATGAAATGAGTTGAAGCTAATCCGTAGGATCAAGAAAATCTCTTAGCCCATCCCCTAATAAACTCCATCCTAAAACCGTAGCCATAATCGCAATACCTGGCACAATGGCTGGGTAAGGACTAGAAAAGATAGAATCTTGGGCATCTTTTAGCATGTTGCCCCAACTTGGCGTTCTTGGTGGTGTACCTAAACCAAGATAGCTCAAGGCAGCTTCTGCTAAAATTGCGATTGCTAGACTAAGTGAAGCTTGAATAATAATAGGTGTAAAGGCATTGGGTAAAATATATTTTCGAATAATCCTTGCATGACCTGCACCCAAGGCACGACTTCCCTCAACATAATCCTTTGGCTTAACCGATAACACAGAAGCACGCATCAACCTTGCAAAAATCGGCACAGTTGCTATACCTATTGCGGTCATTGCCGTCAGTGTGCCAGGTTTATAGATTGCAGCTAAAAGCAACGCAAGCAATATGGCTGGAAATGCCAACAACACATCTACAATGCGCATAACTATTTCGTCAAACAAACCACCTATATAGCCAGCCAATGCACCTAAAAAACAACCTAAACTCAAAGCAATCCCTACAGCAACAAAGCCAACGTAAAGCGCACTTCTAGCACCCACCAATAAACGACTTAAAAGATCTCGCCCAAGGTTATCTGTACCTAAAAGATGTTCAGGACTTGGCCCACTCAACATGGCACCCCAGTCATTTGCATTTGGATCATGGGGGAGCCAAAAAAAGCTAACAATTGCAGCAATACCTACACTACAGGTTAGTAAACAACCTATAACTAGGTTCATGCGTGATGTGAACTTTATACGACTTCTTCCCGTCACAGCAGCAGGTTCAGTATCTACATGTATCGTTGAAGCTCTAGTTGATTCAGCCATAACGTATCCTTGGGTCTAAAAAACTATAGGCCATATCTACAATAAAACTAAGTAGCACAATAATCGTTGCGTAAACCAAAATTCCACCTTGTAACAGCGGGAAATCGCGTGCAGAAATTGCTGTTAATACTAAGCGCCCCATACCTGGCAAGGCAAAAACTTGCTCAATAATAATCGTACCGATGATAACTTGAGACAGACTTAAGCCGATAATCGTTACAATATTTACAAGTGCATTGCGTAAAGCGTGTTTATTAACAACGCGGAAGGTTGCTAAACCTTTTGCTTTTGCAGTACGAACGTAATCTTGTGAAAGAACATCGAGCATAGATGCTCTGGTCATGCGGGCAATAACCGCAGCTTGTCCGACCCCTAAAGCAATGATTGGTAGAATCATGCTTTTAATTGGCATGGATTTAACCCAGGTAGTTGGTAACCACCCTTTTTCAACACCAAAAAATAGAATGAGCAAAATAGCTAACCAAAACGACGGAATAGCTGCACCCAATTGTGAAGTAACCGTAAGAAGCAAATCTAGTAAACTTCGGTGATTAAAAGCGGCTATAATTCCCAATGGTATAGCGATTAAACACGCAAGGCTAATACCACCTAAAGCAAGTAGCGCTGACAATTGCAATCTATCGGTAATTAACTTAGACACAGGTACATCCCACTTAATCGAAGTGCCAAAATCACCTTGCACAATGCCACCTAACCAGGAAAAAAAACGTTGTGCTGGTGGCAGATTTAAGCCTAATTGTTCTTGGAGTGCTGCTAAAGCTTCTGGGCTTGCATTTATGCCCAAAATAATTGCAGCTGGATCACCCGGAATTGCTAGCAAGGCACAAAACACCAAAAGGCTGGCTAGAAAAACAGTGACTAGAGTGGCAAAAAATCGACGAAGCAGAAAGTTCAACATAGTTTTAAATCAATACAAGTAACAATTTAGATACAGCTTAGATACTACCTCAATTGTTTTTCTTAGTATGACACATTTAAATCTACTGATACACTATTTACAGGATGAAGGGTGCGTCCCATTAGAGGTTGAATGAATATCCAGACTAATCATTAGAATATTCCAGTTAATAGGGACGCACCTTGGAAGTTTTTTAAAAAGCAAAAAAACTTCTATTTGTGCTAACCCATTTTCAACCTTGGATGGGACGCACCCCAGGATGAACAAGATAACAAGTCCAAAACATCAGTCATAAAAACAACTTGTTTAATCAGGTGCTCAACCATATTTCACTACAGGCAAGCATTTCTAAGTTTTTGATACTTCCACTTAATAAACTAGCTTGCCAACTTTAGTAAAACTAAGCTATCAGCTCATAATGATGCTATTTTCGTCACAGACAATACTATCGTTATTCGAGGTTTCTCATTAAATTAGAAAAGTGTGAATTCAATAAATTTAACTGACGTGACTCGCCCATTTATTAACAATTAACTCACATAAAATGCATATCATTAGTCTAAGAGAGTCTTAAAAGTGATGAGACGTATGCTTAAAAATCAATTCACTTTTGAATAATGAGTGAATTATGAAAGAGTGGCAAATTTCAAACCATTTTCCTTCATTTTAATGTATACTAAGATTATCTAAAAAAGAAAAGGCAATGGAGTAACTTCCTGTCGTTTCTGCGTCCTCGTTATTTATTTGTTTTAGGTATTTTAGATTGGTGTCTTTAACACTGTTAATAAAGTACTACACAACCTAAATAACTGATTACATTAGTTTTAGGTTTCGCAAGATTATTATTTTGATTTATCCGTTCACTTGCTTCAAGTTGAACTATATTGATTTGATTGATAGACCTTAAGTTTTTAACGTTAAGCATTGTCTATCAATTGTTCTTAGAGGAAGAGTTATGTATGCTAGAAACTTTTGAAAGACCAGAATATAGTAAGAAGACACTTACTTTTGAGCAAAAAGAGTTTTGTGACATCGGATTGGTTGTCACATTGGGGGAACGCTGCAAACTTTGCCAAAGGAAAGTGGTACGAGCAGATTGTGAACATTGGTTGGCCAAAACCAGCTTTAAACCTTATTCGCAATACTTGCGCTATGGTCTAATTTTTGTTGGCCTCATCGTCGGAATAGCCTTTATTGCAATATTTAATCGGGTGTTTGCTAGTATTCCTTCTCTGGAATATGTGGGAACTATTTTATTTGGTAAAATTGGCGATGACTTAAGCTTCGGCACCAGTAATGCCGTCCTACCGCCTTATCCATTCACAATTCAAAACTTGAGCCTGCTGATTTTCTTTGCAGGTATGGGCGAAATATTTTTCCGTGGCTTGTGCATTCGCAAAGAGCGCCAGCTCTTAGATGGCAACTTTCTGCCACAAACGCAACGCGCAGTATTGGATATTCCAAACTTAGCACAGGTGCGCCGTGGTATGGGTGACTTAAAAAGTGAAGATCAAGGCTTTTTGTTTATTTTAATTGACCTATGTACCAAACGCTTTATGAATAGTGAATCCATAGAACAAACCTTGAATGCTCTGCGAGGTAAGCTCGAGCTGCTTTCTCACAAACTCGACATCCGCTACACCTTTATCCGCTATCTGATTTGGGTTATTCCAACCATTGGCTTCATTGGTACAGTTTTGGGTATTTCTTTTGCCATTCTAGGTATCAACCCAGCAAACATCAATCTTGAAGCTGTAATTGCTTCTTTAGGTGTTGCCTTTCACACAACCTTGGTTGCCTTAGTCTTAAGTGCTTTACTTACGTTGTTTTATAACATCATCCTCTCTTCTGAAGAAGATGTACTAAACCGTGCAGGTAACTACGTACTCAACAATATGGTAAATAGACTCGACCCAAGCCTCGACGTAGAACAAAGCATGAGCAATGAAGTACTAAGAGTACCTACTAATACATCCTTGCCAAAAGGTGCAGTTAAACTTTAATACACGTAATAGCTAATCAGGAGAAGAAGGTTAAACGAACATGGGACCAAAACGTGATCGTGAAGTAAATATTTTTAATGTATCCATGCTGGATGTCATTACAGGTGCTTTAGGTGCCTTTTTGATACTCACAGCATTATCAGTACCTTTTTTGCCAGCGAAACAGCTTGAGGCTGAATTAGATAAAGCACAAAATACAGTTGTTGAGTTGAGTAGTACGCTGGTTAAACTCACCGAACCAAACACACTAAACAGTGAACAAAGTGCAGATGATGTTCGTGAAGCCTTTATAGCAGCACAAGCAGATTTAACTGAAAGACAGGCACGCATTGAAGGTCTTCAAGCAGACTTGAGTTTAGCCTTGGAAAATAAGGATGAGTCTATAGATTTAGAACTTGAGAATCAACAGTTGCGTGCACAAATCGCTGAACTTGCATTGCTGCAAACCGAATTGGTTCAAAAGAATCAAGAACTAGCACAAGTACAGGCTGAGCTATCTGCTTTAGCCTTAAGAGTTCCTGAACCTACGCCAACAGTAGACTCTATTGAATTAAGTCAACCTCTTGTTGAGAACGCTGGACAAAATAATGTTGACGAACTCATCTCTGAAAACAATCAACTCAACCAGTTATTGTCCATCGCTCAAAATAGCGAACTTACTATTAGGACTGAGCTTGCCGCTTTACAGACTGAACTTCAAGAACGCAGTGAAAGACTTGCAAGCTTAGAAGCCGATTTACAAGTTACTGAACTTCGCCTTGCAGATGCGCTGTTAAAAGCACCTGAAGTAAACGATATTGTTACACCAGATTTAACAGCAACTCTTGAGTTAGAACTTAATTCTCAAAATGAAAAAATACTTGCTTTAGAAGAACAGCTTGCTAGTCTTGCTTTGGTTAGTTCTGAAAATACAGCTTTACAGCAAGAGTTAGAACGTCTTAAATCTATTAATGCAGCTACGCTTGCTAGTGCTACTGATCAAAATGCAATGCAAACTGAGCTAACGAATCTTAGTAACACATTTGCAGAGCTCGAGCGCACTAAACTAGCCCTCGAAGCCAACTTACAAGCTATGCAAACTGAACTAAACGCAGCAAAAACTGAAAGAGACACGCTCGCAAACAACGTAGCTCAACTACAAGAAAACTATGCAAATGCAGAAGCAAGTCGGGCAGCCCAAGAAAGAGAACTTACAGACTTGCGTTTAGAAAGTCAAAATCTGCAGAGTCAAAATACTTCTGTCGCTGAAGCACGTCAGCAGTCTGCACTCCTTGCTGGTAGCTTACAAGCACAACTAGACCAAAGTCAGGCTTTGGTGACGCAGATGAGTCAAGAGAAGCAGCAGGTCGATGCACGTTTGGGTGAGCTCGAGCGCGAACGAGACCTCCTCAGCGCACAACTTGCCAGCACCCAAGTCCAAGCACAAAACAATCAAGAACTAGCATCTTCACTAAGCAGCCTAACCGCAGAAAGAGATAGCCTACAAGCACAACTTCAACGTGCCACAACAGATGCTACAAGCTATACCCAAGCCCTTGCTGATAGACAAGCAAGCATT
Source organism: uncultured Deinococcales bacterium (assembly GCA_938038395.1). Classification (GTDB taxonomy): domain Bacteria; phylum Deinococcota; class Deinococci; order Deinococcales; family Trueperaceae; genus CALGZD01. The sequence goes on from CALHRJ010000552.1 coordinate 18,020, forward strand.
GATAGTCTGCAACAACAACTGAACACCCTCAGCTTACAAGCGAGTCAAGCCTCAACTGCACAGTCACAAGTTCAGTCCTATCAACAACAAAATGCAGACTTAACCCAGCGCCTAAGTCAATTAGAAACAAGCATGAGTCAAGTCATGGCAGAGCGTGATACTTTCCAACGTGAAAGTGCCAGTTTACAAACAAGCTTGCAACAAGCATCTGCTGCTGCCGCTGCTGCATCTGCAGTCGTAGCCAGCTCAACCAACTCACTCTTTGCAATGATCTCTTGGGACAAACCCGCTGATGTTGACTTAACTGTGATTGACCCAAATGGCCTAAACTTCAATGCTGCGGATTCCAGCGCATATAGGCAAGATTCCCGTTCAGGTGCCGAAATCCTAATTGACTCTCAACGTGGCCCTGGTTCAGAAATCTGGTATACCCCAACGATTCAACCAGGCACCTACAAAGTCAGAGCAAATGTCTATGCACCTCGACTAGCTGGAGATGATGAGCCGATTCCTGTAAACATCAACCTTGTGCATCAAAACAACGGCAGACGTGCAACAGCCTTGACCGTAGACTTACAATACTTTACTAAAAACTGTATGGAAGTAGCACATATCAATGTGACGCCTGCAGGGCAACTTTCTATCAATCAAGTCATGCAACCTTGTGGTGCAAAAGAAGACAATACACCAAAGAATTATCTTCAAGGTATTGATAACGGAGCTGGAAACTAAATTGTAGCCCCGTCAACTATGGGGTATGCACACTCACAATTTATAAATGCTACAAAGTATACAATGGCAGGTATGAAACTTCATTTCCTGCCATTTCTTTTTAGACAAAATCAACTACACTTATTATCTTTAGCTCGATTATGCGTCTTGTTTCTTATACCACTCCTGCTTGTATCTTGTACAAGAGCACAAACCCAAACACAACAACCCCAGCCTGAACCTGAAACAATAACGTTTTCTTTAATAACTGATGGTTTATCGCAACCTGTAGACATAACTCATGCAGGTGATGCTCGTCTATTCATCGTTGAAAAAGGAGGTAAGATACGTCTCTTTGAAAACAATACGCTCAGAGCTGAAGCAGTGCTTGACCTAAGTGATATCGTTTCAACCAATAGTGAACGTGGCTTACTCAGCCTAGCTTTTGATCCTAATTTTTCTGAAACCAATTATTTCTTTGTCTACTATACTGATAGCCAAGGCTCCTCTACTATTTCACGCTTTACTCTTAACAATCAAACTAGTGTGGCAGATGCAAGCTCTGAAAAAGTCCTCTTAAAGTTCTCCCAACCCTTTGCGAATCACAACGGTGGGCAAATCGCTTTTGGTCCAGATGGTTACCTCTACATAGCCTCTGGCGATGGTGGCTCTGGCAATGACCCACTCAACGCAGGGCAAAACTTAAAAACACTCCTTGGGAAAATCCTGAGAATTGATGTCGTCGGTACAGAAGCGCAAGCTTACAGTATCCCAAAAGATAATCCTTTTATAGATAATGATAGTGCTTTACCAGAGATATGGGCCTACGGACTTCGAAACCCTTGGCGCTTTAGCTTCGATAGTCTAACAGGTGATATGTACATAGCAGATGTTGGTCAAAACGCCTTTGAAGAAGTAAACTTTCAAGCAGCAGATAGTACAGGTGGCGAAAACTATGGTTGGCGCTTAATGGAAGCCCGAAACTGTTTTAATCCCTCAGAAAACTGTAATCCAGACAATAATCTGGTAGAACCTATCCTTCACTATGCTCACGGCAGCGAAAATGGCAGGTCAATTACTGGCGGTTTTGTTTATAGAGGAGAATCAATAAACAGTCTACAGAGAAAGTATATCTATGGTGACTTTGTAAGTGGTCGTATTTGGCAAGCAGAAGCAGACCCAGAGGGTATCAGAGGTTGGCGCAACTCTCTTATCGAAGATACAAACTATAGCATTTCTACTTTTGGTGTAGATCATGAGGGCGAACTTTATGTAGCGTCTTTTTCTGGTGGGATTTATAAATTTGCAAAAGAGTAATCAAAAAGATATCGAAAATCTTTTTTAGCAGACCTAACTAAATCAGTACACCTATTCGTAGAATGGGCTATGCCCATCACAGGCAAATAATCACAGGTAAATACTTCTACAATTATCAAACTTTTCGTAGCATGGGCTATGCCAATCAATAGTAGATAACTTATACAATTGTCAAACCTCTAGAAAGCTATTTTCAATGACCAGACACATCAGGCATTACCTGATTCTAATTCGTTATTTGCTTAGCTTAATTACTATGTTCATGATATCTGTAACTTTTGCAGATGACTTTGAACAGTTTCTTGGTACTAATCTTGTTACATGCTTCTCTGAAAGTAGTCAAGAAACACTACATTTTGTGATTAACAATTCTATCAATAGTGCTAGCACAATTACAGTTTTCAAAGAGCTAAACGCACTCGACAACTATGTGCCTACTGCTGCCGCAATACCAAAAGAACAAATCTGGCACGGAAGCTTTGAAGACCACTCCATCATCTTTAATATTTCTTGTATAGATTCAAACTACTTTGCGTTTACTTCTGTTGATGACTACTTACTCTACTTTGTTGAAATAGAAAGCAATCGCACTTTTTCACTTACTAATACTGAAGATTATGACGATTACTTTACATACCTTACTCAGTCATTTCAGCTAACAGAAGATATTTATGTTGTTTATGGACAAAGTATTTTCCAAGCTAGCGGTAGTGGTCTTTATCTCATCAACCTTCAAGAAGAAAAAATCATACATAAACAAGAAAGTGGCATGGGTCATGGAACATGGTTATTTGGAGCTAAAGGTTCAAAGTATCTAACAGGATATCGACACTTCTTTCCAGAAATTTTTGGTGAAGACGTTATACTATACCTAACCGAAGTCTCTGAAAATAATCAAATAGTTAATGGCGAAAGTTGTGCAACAAGTATTGAAATTTTGGTTTATAATTGGACTGAGCTTTTAAGTGACCCAAATTTAGAAAACTCAGAAATCATCTTTTCACCAAAGGGAAACACACAACCAAGTGTCAATATTTTAGCCCCAAAGTCTCAATCTGAACGTTCAGTAACTATTGAAAAGCTTGCAACCGATTCTCCTATTGAATATTCAGATAGTCAGAAACAATCAGTTTTAGCCTGTACCGAACTACTTAACAACTATTTCAATTAATTCTAAGCACAAAAAATTATGGAGTACTAATTTGTTTTCTCTTTTTCGCAACCTCTTTAGATTCATCCTATGGCTACTCGTAATCTTAGTAATTGTTGCAGTAGCAGCAGCACTTTACCTACGTACTGGACTTCCAAAATACAGTGGTGAAATCCAACTTGATGGTGTTACTGCCAACGTAGACATCATTCGAGATGAACACGGTATACCACACATCTACGCTGAGAATGATGCTGATGCATACTTTGCACTTGGTTTTGTTCATGCTCAAGACAGGCTTTGGCAAATGGAATTCCAACGTCGAATCGGTGCTGGTAGGCTTTCGGAAATCTTCGGTAAACGCACCTTAGATACTGATAAGTTTTTGCGTACTTTGAGTGTTTATGATTATGCAGAACGCAGCTTTGTAAACTTAGACCAAACAAGCCAAGATGCTTTGACCACTTACACCGCAGGGGTGAACAGTTACCTAGAGCAACGCAGTGGCCCTCTGCCCCCTGAATTTTTAACCTTCCGCCATACACCTGAACCTTGGCAAGTTGCCGATACGCTTGTTTGGTTAAAAATGATGTCTTGGGACTTAGGTGGTAACTGGAGCAATGAACTCCTTCGGACTAAACTCCTAAAAGTTCTAAGCCCTGAACAGGTGCAAGAACTTTTTCCACCCTATCCAAACGACGCACCTGTTACCTTGCCAGACTTTAGAGGCTTGTACGATAACTTACCAATTGATGGTCTAGTTACTGCCCTAGAAAATTCAGCCGAGAACTCAATCTTGCCAAATGGTTTAGCAGGTAATCCGACCAATGACTTAGGTTCAAACAATTGGGTCGTGAGTGGTGAGAAAACAATATCGGGTATGCCATTGTTAGCCAATGACCCGCACTTATCTATGCAAACACCTTCAATCTGGTACTTTGCACATATCAACACACCAACTATGAATGTGATTGGTGCAAGCTTGCCGGGTGTGCCATTTATAGTGCTTGGGCGCAATGACCATATAGCTTGGGGCTTTACCAATACTGGGCCAGATGTGCAGGATATGTTTATAGAGCGTTTGGCAGATAACCCAAATCAATATTTAAGCCCTGAAGGTGTACTAGACTTTGAACTGCGTGAAGAAGAAATCTATATACAAGGTAAAGACGAACCCGAAACTATAACGGTTAGAACCAGTCGCCACGGACCAATCATTTCTGATATTGGTAGTAGTGGTTTAGAGTTCGATACTATTCCGAATGATGCTACTGAAGTTGTTGCTTTTTCATGGACTGCGCTTCGAGATGATGAAACTAGCGTCACCGCTGGGCTTAACTTAAACCGAGCGACGAATTGGGATGAGTTTGTAAATGCTACGAGCTACTTTACTTCCCCTCAACAAAATATAGTTTATGCAGATATTGAAGGAAATATAGGCTACTATGCAGCAGCACTTGTGCCAATTCGCAAAGCTGGCAATGGCACGGTTCCTGTACCTGGTTGGACCGGTGATTACGACTGGACTGGCTTTATACCGTTTGAGCAATTACCACATGCCTTTAATCCTGCGAGTCAGCAGATTGTGACTGCCAACCAAAAAGTTGTGGGCGATGACTACCCTTATTTAATAACCAATAGTTGGGCAGACCCTTACCGTATGCAACGGATTGAACAGCTATTAGCTAGTCGGGAAAAGCACTCAATTGAAAGTTTTGCAGGTATTCAGGGTGACCAAGTTTCCTTGATGGCTTTGGAGTTTTTACCGAGCATATTGAATCTAAACTCTAGTGATGCTGATGTACGTGCAGCACAAGCCTTGCTGATGTCTTGGAATGGTGACATGGATGCTGGTGAAGCTGAGGGGCTTATTTTTTGGACGTGGTACGACAAGGTTAGCGAGTTGCTTTATAAAGATGAGTTAGCAGACGGTACTGAGGAGGCTAGCCTCTTTAATGACTTCTGGTCTTTCCGTGCTGGCTTTACTAAAAATGCACTACTCAATGGCGTGAGTGCTACTTGGTGCGACAATACAGTAACGATAGCTCAAGAGACTTGTGACAATCTTATTGAAGAAGCAATGCAGCTTGCACTTGCAGAGCTTAAGGCTAAGCATGGCAGTAAGATGCAAGAGTGGCAGTGGGGTAAAGAGCATGTTACTCGGCACAAGCATGGTGTTTTTTC
>CALHRJ010000553.1 GCA_938038395.1 uncultured Deinococcales bacterium
GCTTGGTGTGACCGTTGTGCCTGTTTCTGGTGGCATGACAGAACGCCAACTCATGCTGATTCAAGACCTTAAGCCTGAAGTGATTGCTTGTACCCCAAGCTACGCTCAGACTGTAGGTGAAGAATTTAAAAAGCTTGCCATTGGACCAGATGAAATTAGTTTGAAGTATGGCATCTTAGGGGCTGAGCCTTGGACCGATGCGATTCGCAAAAGTGCAGAAGATGGTTTAGGCATTAAAGCAACCAATATTTATGGCCTCTCTGAAATTATGGGTCCTGGGGTGAGCAATGAAGCAGTTGAAGAACAAGATGGTAGCTACATTTGGGAAGATCATTTTTACCCTGAAATTGTAGACCCTGATACTGGTGAGCCATTGCCTGAAGGTGAAGATGGTGTTTTGGTGCTAACTACACTTACTAAAGAAGCGCTACCGCTCATTCGTTATTGGACAGGGGATATTTGTAGCATTACTCGTGAAGTTGGTTTGACAGGTAGGACGCACGCTCGTATGTCTATGATTCGTGGGCGTAATGACGACATGTTAATCATTCGTGGCGTGAATGTGTTTCCTACCCAGATTGAAGCTGTGCTGAATGATATTGATGATATTGAGATGCACTATATGTTGATTGTAACGCGTGAAGGGACAATGGATGAGCTCGAGCTACAAATAGAACTCTCAGAACCCACCTTCAATAACCTAAACATCTCCCCTGAAAACATAGCAAGCGTACCAACAGAACCCAAACTAGATGACCTAAAAGCCAGAATCAAACAACGTGTCAAAGACACCGTAGGCATCAACCTAAACCCAACTCTCATGGCACCAAAAACAATCGAGCGCAGTGCTGGCGGAAAACTAAGACGAATTACTGACAAGAGAAATTCCTAATGGCTATGGAAGAGATTGTTCGAAACCTAAGTGATGATGGCATTTTAACTTTAACGCTTAATCGCCCAAAGGTATTTAATGCAGTTACTTGTGAAGTTTGTCAAAACCTTACGACAATCTTTACCTATGCTTCAAGCAATGAAGCTGTCCGTGTAATCGTGCTAACGGCTGAAGGGCGTGGCTTTTGTACAGGTCAAGATTTAGCAGAACTTAAAACTAGTGATATGGGTATTACAGAAAGACTAGAAAGCTGTTTTAATCCACTCGTTGAGAGTATGGTGAATTGCTCTAAACCCATCATTGCTGCTATCAATGGTGTGGCTGCTGGTGCTGGTATGTCTTTAGCGCTAGCTTGTGATATTCGGATTATGGCAGATACTGCGTCGTTCACGACTGCTTTTAGTAAGATCGGATTAGTGCCTGATTCAGGCATGAGTCATACATTGCCTAAGCTGGTTGGTAAAAGTAAGGCGTTTGAACTCTTATGCCTCTCCCCTAAAATCTCGGCTGAAGAAGCGCTAAGTTTAGGATTAGTTTCAGAAGTTGTAGCGAGTGATGATTTGGGAGCTCGAGCCAACACGCTAGCCGCTACCTACGCAAACGGCCCAACAAAAGCCTACGGATTGATAAAAGATTTATTGAATACTGATGGAACTTTAGAAGCATTGCTTGGCAAAGAAACCAATTATCAAAATCAAGCTACCCAAACTGCCGACCACAAAGAAGGCATGGCAGCATTCTTCGAAAAGCGTCCTGCCAACTTCAAAGGCAAATAAAACTTATTTGTGCTACACTCTTTCAGAAAATTGAAAAGCTTCACATCGAGAATAGTACTAAAGGAGACAGCATGAAAAAATCAAAGAAAAGTAAGCAAAAATCTGTTAAAAAATCTGTTAGAAAATCTATGGATACTAAACTCAGCAAAATCAAAAAAGATAAATCTAGCAATGAGTTCATCATCTGCTATGCTGCTGACCCAGACATGGGTGGCGGCATAAACGCTATCGTCAATGATTTTGATTCGCTCGAGCACTACCAAAGCCATCTCGAAAACATGGTCAAAGCAGGCGATATAGATATTCTTCTTGCCTCTGTTTCCACTATGGACCACGTAGCAAGAAAAAAACGACTCTTTGATGGCTCACACATTACTGCTGCCATTCGTGCCAATGACACAACAGATGTTTGGGGCATTCGTGGTGGTAGCTACACCAGCCACGCTGCACTCCCCTTTGCAACAACCACAGTGTCAGAAGCTATGTACGGCACACTCACACCAAAAGCTGGGCAAACCCCAGATGTTGACCTTGGTTTGTATTCTATGACCTTCAATAACAATCTTGAGACCGACTACATGATGCTCGAACACTTCAAAAAGTTCCGCAGCAAAGCAGTAAAACAAGGTTTCCGATATTTCCTTGAAGTCTTCAATCCAAACGACAAAGGTTCTGGCGTATCCGATAGTGATGTTGGTAATTTCGTCAATGATCACATCTCTAGACTGATGGCAGGCATTCCAGATGCATCTCGCCCAGAGTTCATCAAAATGCCTTACAACGGCCCTAAAGCCATGGAAGATTTAGTAAAGTATAATTCAGTAGTCGTCGGGGTGCTTGGTGGTCCTGCGAGTACCAGTTTTGACACCTTTAAGTTATTGCATGAATCTAAAAAGTATGGCGCACGTCTTGCACTTTTTGGTCGTCGCATAAAAGGTGTCGAAGAACCTGTAGTCTTTACAAAATTACTCCGTAAAGTTGCGGATAGCAAACTTAGTCCAAAAGATGCAACCACTGCCTATCATGACGCCCTCGTTGATAAAGGAATTAAAGCACAACGTTCTTTTGCTGATGATATGGTCATCCATACTCCAGCACTTAAACTCTAAAAACACTTTATTGAATCAGTATGCAACAAACCATCATCGGTGTAGACATTGGTACGACGAATATCAAAGCAGTTGCTTTCTCAATTGAGGGAAAGCAACTTTTCAAATCTAGTCGACCTACACCAACTCATTTTCCACAACCTGATTGGGCTTACTTTAAAGCAGATGAGCTTTGGGATGTTATTGCAGCTTGCCTTAGAGAACTGACAAGTTATTTAAATCAAGGCAAGAGCTATCATATAGCTGGCATTGCCTTTAGTAGTATGGCTGAAGCAATGGTTCCACTAGATAAAGATGGCAATGCCATTTTTGAAATTATAGCTTGGTTTGACCAACGCAACGTCTCACAGGTGCAATGGTGGAAAGATACCATCGGACTAGAGAAAACTGCGACCATCACTGGTACGCCCATTCGTACAAATTTCAGTGCCGTAAAACTCAAGTGGATTCAAGAGCATCATCCTGAAGTCATAGAGCAAGCTGACTGTTGGTTAACTATGGCAGACTTTGCTGCTTACAAACTCTCTGGTTGTAAAGCCATGGATTACTCTCTAGCATCACGTACATTACTGCTTGACCTTAGTAAAAAGCAGTGGTCTACAGAGCTGATTGAACTTTCAGGCTTACAGCAAGTACAACTTCCAGAATTGGTTCCAAGTAGCACAGTGGTTGGCTATGTAACCAAGACAGCTTCAAAAGAAACAGGTTTGCCAGAGGGTACTCCAGTTTGCGCTGGTGGGCATGACCACGTGTGTGCAGCGTTAGCTTTAGGCATTCAAAATGTTGGTACCTTGCTTGATTCTATGGGTACGGCTGAGGGTGTCTTTGTATCTATGGCGCGGCCTATCTCCGACCCAAACATAACAGCAAAAGGTGTCGGACAAGGCATCCATGTTGTGCCTAATCGAAGCTACGCCATGGCTGGTGTGAACTTTTCGGGTGGCAGCTTAGATTGGGTTAGGGAACTATTATTTTCCGATCTTGAAAAAGTAGATGGCTATGAGGCATTGGTTAGGTCTGCAAAAGATATTGCTATAGGTTCAGGTGGTGTATTCTTTTTGCCACATCTGCGACAAGCAAATTCACCTTACTATGATGCCAAAGCACGTGGCGCATTTTTAGGATTAACCAGTGATGTGAAGGCTGGACAGCTAGCTCGAGCCGTCTTCGAAGGCCTCGCTTATGAGTTCCAACAGGTACAGGACAACCTAATCCAAACCTTTGGCATAGACATCCATACAACACTGGCAACAGGTGGCGGTACTAGAAATAATCTACTTATGAAAATTAAAGCCAGCCTTGCAGGAAAAGCCATTCACATTCCAAATGTGGATGAAGCCAGTTGTTTAGGCGCTGCCATGCTAGCTGGCATAGGTTCAGGCGTATATAGTAGCTTTGAAGCTGCTGCTGAGCAAATTAGTTTTGATACAATCACAGTCGAAGCTGAAAGTGCATGGATTGACTATTATCAAAGTAAGTATCAAACTATTTATTTGGATTTATACGAAACGCTCAAAGATCTGAACCACAAAATCAACCAGTAAAATTTTTAGTCTACTAAGCTATCGTTCTAGAGTTTTTAAAGCTTTGAATCATTATCAGTAGAAAACTTGCAATCACTATACCTAATCCAAATACGATAAACATCAATTCAGCACCTAAACTATCGTAATAATAGCCACCAAACAGGCCACCTGCTGCGCTACCTAGACCAAAAAGAACCGCACCAAACAAGCCTTGGGCAGTTGCACTTTTACCTTCTGGCGCATGGTCATCTACATAGGCTATGCCAGCAATCCACAGGATAGAAAAACAAAAGCCATGTGAAAGCTGAATCAATAAAATTTGAGTAGGTGATGTTGCAAAACCGTAAAAAACAAGTCGGATACCAACAATAATCAACGCAGCAAAAACAAGCTGCCAAGTTGAAAAGCGGTTGAGCAATTGCTTTCCATAAAAGGTCAGCGGTAGCTCACTTAGCGTCGCCATGGTCAAAGCTAAGCCAACGATAAGCCCCGTAGCGAGTAATTCTGAAAGTCGTAAATAAACAAAGCTTCCACTTATAGATAGTCCAATGCCTGCTACAAATACCGCAGAGAAAAAGAAAAGCCAATCGGGCCGAAGGAACTCAAGGAGGCTCGAGCCTCCCCCACCATCACTCTGTTTTTTCTTTTCAGCTAATCCATCAAAGGACAAACGAGACCCACTCATTAAACAAAACACCATCAGCACAGCATAAATATAAAATGCCCAAGTAATGCCAAAACGCTCCGTAAAAATACCTGCAATCGGCGCACTCAAGCCCCACCCCACAGCCCCCCAAACTCGAAGTCTGCCATAGTCAGATTTTTGATCTCCCAAGAAGGACATCACTGCAGTATCGCCTAAGGCAACAATTGGAGAAACAAAAAAAGCAAAGGCAGAAAATAGCACCACCAGCGTAGGAAAAGTTGTACCAACCATCAAAATCAAGCCAGAAATAATTGCCAAAGCTATCAAGCTTGTTAACACCAGCTTATGACGTTTTGTAACATCGGCAATCATTCCCCAAAGCGGCGCACTAATAAGCATCATTAGGGGAGAAATGGCACTTAATATACCAATCTGCTGACCTGTAAAGCCTAGTTGCTCGTAGTACAAAACGAGAAAAGGTATGAGTGCTGCAAAGGCACCAAAGTATAGGAAGTAAAACGCTTTTGCTGGAAACATAAATAATAGCCACAGGCATAGTAGCATGTGGCTATACAAACAATTTAGTTTTTTGACTTGTGCTAGCTCAAAGTTTAATTACTCGTCAACTGATTACTGACGATATTGCCTTCAAGTAAATCTATAAAGTAGCTAATGCTTTCGTCATGTGGTGCAAGTGCTTGTGCAGCATACCAATAATAGAGTGCCGAATTATTATCACCAAGTTCTTGAGATGTTCTAGCAGCCCAACGATTTGCTTCTAAATAGCTAGTATCCAAGGAAACAGCATAGGCAAAGTATTCGTTGGCTTCTGCTAGCAATCCAGTTTCGTAAAGGCTCAGCCCATCCATATAGGCTTGTCCTGCTTCACAACCCCAGGTCAGTTGTTCTTTTACACCGTTTATAAAGTATAGCGCAGTCTGATCGTTTGGAACAAGCTCAACATAGTTTTGCCAAGCCCACAAAGCATCTTGAGAAATGCATGATTCCATCAAAGTGCGTGCTAACCAGCGCCATGATTCAGTAAAGCTAGGGTTTAATTCTACAGCTATACTAAAGGCATCTTTGGCTTCAGCAAGGCTGCCTTCTTCATAATGTTCGATGCCATGATAAAACGCATCGGTTGCTTCTGGACCTATATAGAGCTCGAGCTGTGCCCTCTCTAAAAGGTAGTTAGCCTCACTTGAACCTCTCTTCGTAGCTTCTTGCCAATAAGCTGCTGCATCTTCAGGGAAGCCTGCTTCACTATAAATTGTACCGATTTCTTGCAATGACGCAGCATCAAGCGGGTTAATCTGACTTACAGCTTCAAAATAAGCAATCGCAAATTCAGTATTACCAGCTTTATTATACGAATAGCCTAAATCATTACCAACCTCGGTTAAGATTTCAATTAATAAATCATCAAATACGCCGCCAGCCTCAAGATACTCACGCCCAAATTCCCAAACCTGATAATCCCAGCCCACTTCATAATAAATAACCACTGCAAAATACAAGACATCTAAATCTGCTGGATTAGTTCTATAAACCCTATCGATATAGATTAAAGCATCTTTCCAAAGAGGCTGGTCTACACTTGCTTTAATACCACGATAAGCTTGTCTAGCGCGTTGAACTTTTTGTTCAGCAAGTGCCAAAGCATTTGTCTGTCCATAAGTTGCTGGATTATTTTCTGATGAAAGCGTTTGAGTATTCGCTCTTGAATCTAGTGGTGCATAGACTTGCGCAACTCCAGTTGACAAACTCGCCACTAGGAAACAAATCCCCATAATTAAATATATAGGGTAAACAAATATAGTTTTAGGACTACATAACCTTCTAACCATAATTCAACCTCCTCCAAGGTAAATATGTAAAAAACTAATTTTATTAAGCAGTAGACAAACGTCTTATCGCGTCAAACTGCTGACAATATCCCCTCTGCTACTAAAGCCCCTTCTACTACTAAAGCTATGAAGTGGGTGACGTCTTTCTTATTTAATAAGTGATTTGCTAATTTTATTAAGAGTCTGAGAAAGAGTTTTTAATGTGTGCTCGCTTTAGCAACTGTCAAAATGCCAGTTTCAACCTTAAACAGTTCACAACTTTGCAGTATTCCACTATATAGTTACAATCCTGAGTAGTCATGAAGGAACATGAATTTTGTTAAATTCCACTTAGCAATCTCATTTTGTACCTTACAAGGACTCGCTATAACCCACAACCCGCCTGAAATCCCCTATAATTAACAACGCTTGTGAATGACATCTACCACCACTTTTCACGCAGTGAATGGTCTTCTCTACGTGCCAATACACCTCTCACCTTAAGTGAAGATGACCTTGAAGACTTACGAAGTCTGAATGATAAAATTTCTTTAAAAGAAGTTGAAGAAATTTATTTGCCTTTGTCTCGTCTTCTAAACCTTTATGTCGCTTCAATGCAAAACCTAGATAATGTTGCTGACGCCTTTCTAGGAACACCAGCCTCCAAAACGCCGTTCATCATAGGTGTGGCAGGTAGTGTAGCCGTAGGTAAAAGTACGACTGCAAGAATTTTGCAAGCCCTGCTTTCTAGATGGCCAGACCATCCAAACGTAGCACTTGTAACTACTGATGGCTTTCTCTACCCCAATGAAGTTCTTGCCAGTAAAGACTTAATGACCCGCAAGGGCTTTCCTGAAAGCTATGATGGTAAACGACTTTTGAAGTTTGTCATGGATATTAAATCTGGTGAACCAAGGGTCGAAGCACCAGTCTATTCACATACCAGTTACAACATTGTGCCAAACGAAGTTCAAGTTGTTGAACATGCAGATATCTTAATTTTAGAAGGTCTCAATGTTTTACAAACAGGCAACAAGCGCAAAACCTCTGTCTTTGTTTCTGACTTTTTTGACTTTTCAATCTATCTCGATGCAGATGCAGACCGCTTAGAACGCTGGTATGTTAACAGGTTTCTAACCCTGAGAGATACAGTCTTTCAGAATCCAGATTCTTACTTTCAACGTTTTGCAAATCTAAGCGATGAAGAAGCAATAGAGACTGCAACAAATATTTGGCATGATATTAACTTGAAGAATCTAAAAAAGAATATTTTACCTTCTAGAGAACGTGCCAAGCTTATTTTGATAAAAGGCAGTAAGCATTTTGTAGATAAAATATGCTTGCGCAAACTCTAGATTTTCAAGAAAAACTTTCCTGATAAGAACATTAACAAACCTTAACACTTCTGTAACGTTTGAAGGCCATACTTAAAACGTTATTACTGATGCTTGATTGTAAGTATCAGATAACCTTTTTTACATTCTGAACAATGTCCTGAACATTTAACGAGTTATAGAAAAGTCAATTTTGCTATAGAGTGTCAAAGGAGCTAAATCACGTGGAAGCAGACAAGCAAATTTTATTCGCATCAAAGTATGCATATATGTACTATCAATATGTATCTGAGGCATTTCAAGATTACAGTTTGCAGTTCACTCAAAATGGCAAGCAAGCAATCAGTTATCTTAGGAAACATACGCCTAGTGTTGTGATCTTGGGTGAAAACTTAAAAGAACTAAATACCTTAAAACTGTGTAAAGCTATTCGAAATAGTTCACGCCTTAGTGCTACTAAGATTATGCTCCTTGTACCAGATCACACAAATGTGCTCGAGCTCGACACCGAAACAAGCGAAACCGTAGATATTATTTTGCGCCATACACAAAAACCATCAGCCTTTGTTACGCATATTGGTAAGTTGCTAAAGGCTTCAGAAGATTTAAATGCTAAAGAAGCTGATCAGATAGAAGCCAGCCAGATAGAAGCTAGCCAGATAAAAACCAGCCAGATAGAATCTAGCCAGACAGAACTAAATTCCTCAGAACTTGGCTATACAGAATATGGCTCTATTGATACCAATCAGCAAACAAAGTCTACTGCCCAAACACAACCAAAAGATACAATTGATACAGGTGAATCAATGGCTTCTGCAATCGTAGCGCCTCAGAATCACTCTGCCCAAGATCATACAGAAGCAAAGAAATTTATACCAGACAATAATGATGATTTAGTAGTTGTACATGAACACTTTCATGCTCCAGCGCTAACATCTGCGCCTAAGCCACCTATCGCACCGCCTGGGCATTATCAATCTCTACAAGAGCAAACTCAAGAGTTCATTCAACCAGCAGCAGTTGTACCGATTCATCCAGGAATGAACACTTCACAACTAACTACAACCAGTGCTGTTGCTAATCCTTCGATAAGTGACTCTTCGCAAGCTTTTAGTCCAGCAAGCTCACAAGCTGTACCTACAAATCAATATCTGCAAACAGACTATCCTATCGACACCAACGATATGCTGCCAATTACACCAAAACAAAATGCACTAGATGATATTTCTCAAACAGATACTACAGTATTACCTCAAGAAATACCACTTATTGAAAATCAAGCAAGTGTATCAAGCTTTAATGCAACCAATAGTTATGGTCAGAGTAGTTCAGACACAGCAGCAGCAAAAACTATTGCAATTATTGAGGACAATGCGAGTATTGCTTTTTTAGAAAAAAGCAT
>CALHRJ010000554.1 GCA_938038395.1 uncultured Deinococcales bacterium
ATACGCAAAATCTGACTGATGTCTTGCGTAATGTGATCGCCACCAAGTGGAATCACAGAAGAGTCTGCTAAGTTGCCACGTCTAAAGACGCCAACATCAGTCGTACCGCCACCGATGTCTATAAGAACAGTCGTGAGTTCATTTTCACTTTCGTCCAAGACAGCTAAGCCAGAGGCTAGCGATTGAACAACCATGTCATCAACTTCTACGCCTGAATCTCTAGAACAACGACCTAGATTTTGTAGTGGTCCTTGAGCACCAGCAACGATATGTACATCTACTTCCAAACGCACACCGCTCATGCCCACAGGATCTTTGATGCCATCTTGACCATCAATAACGAACTCTTGAGGGATGACATGAAGCACATCCATGTTTGCTTCAAGTGGAATCGCTCTTGCGTTCTCAATAGTCCTAGCTACATCTACTTCGCTAATCTCTAGACCACGTCTAATTGCAGCGATGCCATGACTAGTCGTTGCCTTTAGGTGAGTACCAGCCACACCTAAAATTGCGCTTTCAACCTTGACACCTGCCACACGTTCAGCAGCTTCTACTGATTCACGTACAGACTGTATAGTACGCTCCAAGTTTACGACCGTGCCTTTACGCAAGCCATCGCTAGGAACAGTACCTTCTCCGATAATATCGAGGATGCCATCAGCAGCAACTTCACCTATGACGGTACAGATTTTGGTCGTACCGATATCTAGACCTACGATAATTCGTTCATCATTACTCACTGAGACTCACCCCCCATCCATATACAGTTATCCATTTTCTCTTCACAATTCTTCCCGTTTCTTGATTTAATGCTTGCCCCTCTGCTAATCCAGAACTTTCTAAACTAGGTTGTGGTGCAGGCACTATTAATCTCTGTGTAAAACTATCATCTAGTGAACTGGCCATGTTCGTTAGTTCACCTTCTTCTTCTGTCATCAGTGCATGCACAAAGGCTGACTGATGTTCTTTTAAAAGCGTCAAACTCGGTGTTTGGAGTTGACCCAAAATAAAACTAGTTTCATTACTTACAAGGTCTTGCAAACCATACTTAAAGCTTGCTTCAAAACCCTCTGGTGTGTAATTGATTTTTGTAACCTCAAGTTCAGGCATAGTAGTGAAGTGGTTGAGCAGCTCGAGCCCCTCAAGCGATCTGTCTTCACCCCATCCATCAATAGGTGTTAAACGCTCTAACACTTCTTCAGGCACATTGGGTAGCACAACCCCGTCAGCAGCATACGCAACACCAGCTTTTACAACGCCTATCTGCCCAATTAGGTTCTGCTCAATCCCCAATTCTGACTGCCTAGCAAAATCAACCCTGTCGGCCTTAATTGAATCATTACTCAAAACTGCCACAGGTGTCCTCTCTCTTAACTTAATAAGCACTGTATGAGGAAACACACGATTAATCTTAACGTTATCTACCCAAGGATTCCTTAATAAATTCTTAATATTACGGTCTGATACCCATAAAAGTGGTGTTCCAGCGTAAATTTTACTCAACATCTGGACTTCAGACGTGTCTAAATGAACATTTCCTTCCACTAAAAATTCCTTAGTTCGGAAACTCATCGACAATAAAGTAAATACAAGCATAGAAATTATCGCTAAAAGTATTAGACGATTAATAAGTTTTCTTCTTGGGTTATTGGCTACTATTCTATTATTGGTTTTAGATCTTAGACCTTTTTTAAGTACCTTACTAAAAGGTCTAGATTTTCCAAATGCTGCGTCAAAAGCGCCAGCCTTGCTACCAACCTTGCTTCTAGTCGCATTGACTTCAGAAGCACCACCCATAGAGGCTGCAACAGTATTATTAGGCATGTTTTCAACACCATTATTAGCACTTACAGTGTTTTGAAGCATGTCTTTTGTACTGGTCTTTTTAGGCTTAATCCGCCTTGCATGAATCATAGGTCATCCTCAAGTTGACTGAGTGCATTATTTTGAGAACTATTATTAAAGTCCTCTATTCCCCAACACTCCCACTCAACATCTAGTGGTATTTCGATTTTTTTACGGATTTCCCTAAGTAGATGTTTAACATCTTCCGCTGTTGCGTCACCAAGATTAACAATAAAATTTCCGTGTTCGATAGAGACCATTGCGCCACCAACTCGGTAACCCTTTAGTCCAGCTGCATCAATAAGTCTACCTGCACTATCGCCCTCTGGATTTTTAAAGGCGCAACCAGCAGATTTTACCTTCGGTTGTCCTTTACGTGCTGCATCAACTGCCTCTAAACGTTCTGCTATAGCCTCTGGTGAGTCTTTTTTGAGCTTTAGCTTTGCCCTTGTGATTATGGCACCTTTAGGTAACTCAGAATGCCTGTAACGCAGCTTCAGAGCTTCTGGTTCTACTATCTGTAATTCACCATTTACAAAAAGCTCTACTGCTTCCAGTACATCGCCAATTTCACCATGACGCGTACCTGCATTCATAGCAATTGCGCCGCCTAAAACCGCAGGAATTCCCAACATGCATTCTAAACCTGTTAAACCAAGTTCTGCGGCACGTCGTACTAAACCTGGCACAGGCGTTGCTGCCCCTAACCACAGTTCAGTCCTTCCATCAAATTCATGACTACTATTAAAGGACTTACCCAAACGAATCACACGTTCTGGTACACCAGCGTCATCAATTAACAAGTTGGAGCCTGCACCCATTACACGGTAAGCCTCGCTAGTTGCTGCTTGTAAATCTTCAAGGCTTTCAACATGCCATAGCTCCGCTGGGCCACCAACACCTAAGGTCGTGTACTTTGCCAAAGCTACTGTCTCAACTTTTACAGTCTTTGGTGTGTGACTATTTGAAGTCACATTAGCCTTTACCTCAGAAGTCGCCTCTACCTTAGACACTAGCATCATCACCTCCCAGTGCTTCTACTAAACCACTTGCAACTTTCCAAACATCACCCGCACCTAGCGTGATCACTAGATCATTATTGTTTTCGCTACTTTCTAGTGAAGTTTTCAGATACGTTATCGCTGAGTCAATCGTGTGATGGCTGACGACTTTAGCTTGTTTTGCTAAACGGTCAATAATCAGTTGGGAGCTTATGCCTTCTATTGGTGCTTCGCCTGACGCATAAATGTCTAGAACAAGAATTTCATCGGCTAAGCTCATAGAATCAGCTAGCTCTTGCCAAAGCTGTGCGGTGCGTACATGACGGTGTGGTTGCAAAACTGCCCGAACACGGCGTCCTGTATTTTTAGCAGCTTCCAAAGTAACCATAACTTCAGTCGGGTGATGGGCGTAATCATCAATGACTAAAGCACCTCTATTACTGCCATGTCGCTGCCAGCGTCTACCGACACCTGTAAAACTAGCAATTGCTTCAATCGCAGCTTGCATATCTAGCCCTGCACAGACTGCACTTGCTAGTGCTGCACAGGCATTGAGTACATTGTGCTCGCCAGGAACTTTTAAAGTTACAGCATAGCTACCAGTCTTCGTTTTAAGGTCAAAAGTACTGCCTGTAGCACCTAGTTTAATATTGTGAATATAGTAATCGGCATTTTGAGACTTGCCATAGCTCGAGCTATTTTCATGCCCTTGGACTAAATCAGTTAATTCTGCCCAATCCGAACAGTAAATTAACTGCTCAGACCCAAAAGCAAATTCATGCACAATTGCTTTTAAATCATCATAACTTGCATGATAAGTTCTACGCTCATCGTGCTCCCCTGCTATGTGATCAGCTTCTAAGTTAGTAATAACTCCTATACTACTTCTAAGCTTTGCCATACCTGGATCAGATTCATCGACTTCAGCAATCAGACGCTTTCCACTACCAATATGTGCATTGCTTTCTATAATTGGTAATTGTGCGCCTACAAGAATCGTATCGTCCTGCCCCAACTTCATAAATATATGCCCGACCATACCTGTGGTACTACTTTTCCCATGTGTTCCCGAAATGCCAATGCTTTGACGCATTTCAAAAAGCTCCGCCAATAATTCAATACGGCGAATACTACGTTTACCTAATTTTAAAGTTTCAGCAATTTCAGGGTCATCATACGACACAGCACTGGTGCTTACTAAAGTATCAATATCTGCACAATGATCTTTGCTGTGACCTATAGCTACCTCAATACCTTCTTGCCGCAACTGCAACACTGTTTCACTTTCACTTCTATCGCAACCAGATACAGTAAAGCCATTCGCGTTATAAAAACGTGCTAAACCACTCATACTAACGCCACCAATTCCCATAAAGTGAAGATGGGAGTTTGGCTGGGAGTTTAACTGGGAGCTTGAGGCAGACACTCCCTGTTTAGCTTGTTCTGTTCTACTATCTGGCATACTATAATTCCTCTAAATAAATACGGGTACTCTAACGAAATACGGGTGTAGGATTTCCGTGTTTCGGTTCTAAATAAGATTTTTCTAAAATATCTATCAGCTTCTTCGCTGCACCTGCAGGCGAGCGAACTTTAGCTGCTAAACTTGCTTGATGATTTTGCTCAGCTTGGCTTAATTTCTCCCATAGCTTCGTCAAATTTTGAGCATCTGCTCTAAAGTCTTTTTCTTCTAGTACAAACCCTGCACCAGCATCTTCAAAAGCCTTCGCATTATGAAACTGATGATTCTCCGCAGCTGATGGCAGTGGCACCATAATCAGAGGCACAGCATGATAAGCAGCCTCAGAAAGTGTGCCATTACCAGCTCTCGTAATAGCAACATCCGCAGCTGACCAAACAAGACTACTATCTACATAATCTTCGACTCTATAGTTTTCAGATGGACTTAGCACTTCTGCACTGCGTCCTCTACCGCTACTATGAATTACTACATGATTCTTGATAGCTGACTGTGTTGCTAATGCTTCAAAAGCTTGCGGTACATGACTATTCAAAACAGCAGAGCCTAAAGAGCCACCCATAATAAAGCTCAGGAATGCATCTTCAGGAACTCCCAAAGTTTTTCGAGCTTCAGAACGATTCACACGGCCTTCGCGAATCGGTACGGGTACAACATCTGTTTTAGCATTTTTCAAATACCGCTTTGCTTCACTATTTGCAAGTAAAACTAATTTTGCAAAACGTGCAAAAAGTCTCGTAACAAGCCCAGGATAAGCATTTGCTTCATGCAGTACAAAAGGAATACGCAAAAGCCAAGCAGCAGCAATTGTTGGGAAACTTGCAAAGCCTCCAAAGCCAATAACGAGTTCAGGCTTATGCTCACGGAGTAATGATATGCATTCTACAAAACCCTTAAATGATGAAAAGAGTTCTTTAAATAACTGCAAATTGATAAGCTTACGTTGTATTTTACCAGCTGCAACACCATGAAAATCATAGCCTGCATCAGGCACAATTCTAGCTTCCATACCACTTGCTTGTCCGACAAAGGCTAAGTCATAACCTCTAGAGTGCAATTCACTTGCAATCGAAATAGCTGGGTAAATATGCCCACCTGAACCACCCGTTGCCAATATCACTTTAGTAGCCATTTAGATTATCACCCCTTGTGCTTTTGCTTGCCTATACGCTGCATGAATAAATCCCATCGCAATTCCTACCGATAAAAGACTATTCAGTCCATAGCTCACAAAGGGCAACGGCACACCCGTAATCGGGAATAGCCCTGAAGCCACCAATAAGTTAAGAGATGCTTGCCCACAAATATAAATCGTTGCCCCCGCCGCTAAAAGCGAACCCGGGCCTTCTAGAACAGAAGCAATTTTCAGCCCCCGCCCTGCAATGGTAAAATACATAGCAAATAAAATAAACACACCTATAAAGCCAAGTGCTTGAGCAATCGCAATTGCAATCATGTCGGTATCAGCTTCAGGCACACCTACTTTTCCAGAAGTTCCTAACCCAAGGAAGCCAGCTTCTTTTAACGCAGCAATAGCACGCTGGGCTTGGAAGCTTAAATTAGGATCAGTAGCAGCGTCTGAACCATTTATCATGAGTTCTTTCCAGCTATTAAACCGTTTTGTTACATAACTACCATCATCAACATAGCCACTTACAAGTGCGCCTGCAATTAATACAGCAGCAAGGCTGATGCTCACTAAACGAATTAGGGTTGTACCAGCCGCTAGCATAATAGCAAAGGCCAAAACAAAGAGAAACGCAGCAGTACTAAAATCAGGTTCTAAAACAATCAAACCAGCCGCTAAACCAATAACCAACATCGGTCGCCAAATTTGCCAATTGCCCATGTGATTATAGAAAAATGCAGTTAGATAAGCGATAACTGCCACTTTCATCATTTCAGAAGGCTGAAAGGTAAAACCACCAACAAGTAACCAACGCTGCGAATTACTGCTTTCTGGAGATACACCAAAAAACAGCACAAGTACCAACAAAACTAATAAAGATATGTAAGCAAATGGACTAAGTTTAATAACAACATCAATCGGGATTCGTGCAACAATAATCGTCATCACCAAAGCACTGATAACTCGCATGGTTTGCTCATCCCACAATTCAGGAGACGCTACAGCAATGCCCACAATGCCAAGTGCACCTAAACAAATCTGTGCAAACAGTAAGAATCTATCCATGATGACTTAACTCCAGCTCGGCTGCTTGTGCTAAACTTCTAGCGGATAAGCGTTCGACAATATTTCTGAAAGAACGGGCACGTTCCTTATAGTCTTTAAATTGATCAAACGATGCTGCCATAGGTGCTAGCAAAACAGTTGCAGTTACACTCTGAGCATCACTAAAAAAATCCAGTCCAATGTTACAAGCTGCTTCAAGAGCTCTATCACCATCGGGCTGCGATAAATGTTTAACGTCTACTAAGCCATCTAGCTCTGCTGCAAAGTGTTCACCTGCATCGCCAATAGTAATCGCCAAACTCACTTTTTCTCGAATGACATCTTGCAATTCAGTAAAGCTTGCGCCTTTATCTTGCCCACCTAATATCCACACAATCGGTGCGGGGGTACTTTCAAGAGCAGCTTTTACTGCTAATTCGCGGGTTGCAATTGAGTCTTCAATAAAACTTACCAAAGTTCCTTGTTGGTCAATGCTACTGACATAATTGTAACGTCCTGCAACACCTTCAAAGCTTCTTAAACCAATGGCAATTTGCTCAAAAGATAATCCTCTGAGTTGTGCTGCTAAAGCAACCGCTAAAGCATTGGTATAAACATGATGGCCTTCTATTTTTAGGTCAGTTACAGCAATAAGCGGCTTCGCATTCAGGTAGATCATCGTCTCTTTGAGGTAAGCGTCGGCACTGCTATCGCTACTTGAAAAACTAAAGCAATGAACACCCTTAGCAGTAAGTTCTTCAGCCCATTTACAAAGTTCAGGATCATCCAAACTATAGATAAAGTTTGAATGTATATCAAGGTTTTTAATGATGTTTTTCTTAGCAAGCCAGTAGTCTTCTATGCTGCCATGTCTGTCTATATGATCTCTGCCAAGGTTTAGAACAATAACTGTGTGTGGTTTGAGTTTGGGAGAGCGCTCGAGCCCGAACGATGACATCTCCGTAACAAAAATCGTGTCCTCTTCTGCTGTCTGCACAACCTTACTCAGTGCAGGGTCAATATTGCCACCCACTGCTGTCGTCAATCCAGCACTTGCCAAGACATCATGTAACCATTGTGTAGTCGTTGTTTTACCAGCGGTAGCCGTAATCGCTATAATATCTGCCTCAGTACTGCGGTAAACCCATTCAACTTCGCCAATAGTTTCAGTTCCTGTATGTCGTAGAGCTACCAAATCAACATGATCATAAGGTACACCAGGCGCAGCAATACACATATCAAAATCACCTTCTAAAGGTGCAGGCGTAGCAATGCAACCAAGCGCGATTAAGTCTTGTGTATTTTGTGGATTAGCATCGTAAAAAACGACTTCATGACCTTGTTGTCTCAACAGCTCACAAACGGCAGTGCCACTGCGGCCCAAACCGTAAACAAGTACTGTTAATTTTTTGGTATCCATCATAACAGGATCCGCCGAAACTGCCACGCTAGACCCACACAAATTGCAGTCACTAACCAAAAACGTACAACAACTTTTTCTTCACTCCAACCACTTAATTCAAAGTGGTGATGAATCGGTGCCATTTTAAATATTCGTTTGCCACCAGTCATTTTAAAATAACCTACCTGTGTAATAACCGAAAGAACTTCAGCTACAGGCACAACTGCCATAAGTGGATACCACCATGTCCAACCTTGCAAGATAACCACACCTGCAATAAGTGCACCAAGACTTTCAGAACCTACGCCACCCATAAAGACTTTCGCTGGTTTAGCATTGAACCAAAGGAAGCCAAGTAAGGCAGCAATTAAACAAGCTACAAAAGGTTGTCCAATAAAAGGTAGCAGTAAAATTACACTAACGCCACCAGCTAAACCATCGAGTCCATCAGTAAAGTTAACTGCATTGATAGAACCGACAATAACAAAGGTAAAGAGAAGTGCATCAAGGATATTTGGGCCGAATAAATCATGGCCTGACATCACGGCGTAAATTGCAAAAATCAAGGCAACAATTGTTTGTACAGCAATACGGTAACGTGCCAACACGCCAGTAGCTTCATCTATGTCTGCTTCGACACCTTCGCTTGCTGCCCGCTTACGCTTAATCGATGTCATATCATCAGCCCAACCAAGTAAGGCAGAGCCAAGACCTAGAACAAGCAGCATCCAAGTATCTGGACTATGCGTGCCAAAGATTAGCCAAGCGACCAAAGCAGCTAGTAAAAATGCACAGCCACCCATCGTAGGTGTACCGTCTTTAAAGAGATGTGATTTAGGACCATCTTTACGAACAGATTTACCCCAACCAAAGCGTCCTGCTAATCGGATAAATCCTGCAACACCTAAAAGCGATAATATAAGGGAGACAAGAAATAACATTTACGCCTGCCCTTCTACAATTGTGTCTTCAAGGCTTTCCAAGAGTCTTTCAAAACGCATACCACGTGATGCTTTTAGGAGTACTGTACCTGTAAAGTTTTGCTTTGTTATATAAGCTTGAGCGCTTTCGAAATCTTCAAAGTATTGAGCTTGACTATTTTCTTTTGCGATGTAAGCAGCTTCGTCACCGATACAAATAACTGAATCAAAATCTTGACTTAGCTTACCTACATTGCGGTGGAGTTCTTCAGATTGCTCTCCTAGCTCGAGCATATCTCCTAAAATAAGGTGATGTGGCTTAGCTAAGGTTTTCATGACTTCCAAAGCAGCTCTAACAGACACAGGGTTGCTGTTATAGCAATCATCTACTATTACAAAATTATTTGCTTTACCGTTTCGCAGTTGTAAGCGGTGAGGCTCGAGCTCAACCTGTTCTAGTCTCTGAGCAGCAGCTTGAAGGTTTAGCCCCATCAACTCCGCCATAGCCATAGCACCTATGGCATTTGTCGCCATAATGTCACCTAAATACGGCAAATTTATAGCCTGTTCTAGTACAGATAATTGCTGACCACTAGGCATAGTCTCATCAACAGAATTTAAACGACCAACTACAGACTTAGTTGATGAAACATGCGCATCATTCTCTAGATCACTATCTAAGCCGAGATCACTATCCAAACCATAAACAATCACACGCTTGCGTTGTTCTTCAGTCAAGCGCTCAACAACCGCACTACTTACCAATGTTTGCTTAGCAGCGGCAATCAGTTTGGTTTTTTCTTTAGCAACAACCTCTACACTACCAAGTTCACTTAAATGGCTTTCAGAAATTACAGTAATCAAACCATGGGTAGGCTGAACTAAATCGAGCAGCACATCCATTTCACCAGGATGGTCTATACCAAGTTCTAAAACCAGTTTATGTTCTGGGGTAATTTCACCAGCAAGCCAAGTATCGACCAGAACTCTAGCAAGGGCTAAAGGTGTATTAAAGTTACCTGGACTTTTCCCAGAATCAAGCGCAGCAGCCAACATAGCCTTACTACTTGTCTTACCTGCTGAACCCGTCACTGCAACTACAGGACCTTGAATCTGCTGTCTAGCTTCTTTACCAACTGCAAGTAATAATGCCGCAGGATCTTCAACAACAATGCCCTGTTCATGAGCCACATCAGAAACAATAAATGCAGCCCCTGCCGCCAAAGCCATCTCAGCAAATTTTATGCCATGACCGTGTTCACCAGGCAATGCAAAAAACGCGTCTCCCTCACGAACACGTCCAGAGTGAAAAGATACACCACAGGCCATAGGTAACTTGCTGTAGTCTGTAGTATCTACAGGAATAGCTTGTTGCTTTTCAGCAGTTTGTAAAAAAAATGAAGCGCTTAACATAGATGTTGGTAGTGTTTCTGCTAGTGGCGTTTTAGTATCAATAGATGAGCTTGCAGCCTGAGAAAAATCTGCATTATTAAAATGAAGTGTGTTTGACTGTTTGGTAGTCAGTGAATTAAAAATCTGTGTTTTAGTAGTTGCAGTCTTTGTCATAAAATAGCTCTCTGGATAATCTTGTAAAACAGCTACTTTTGAGCGTTTTACATTTTTCATGTGATGTCGTTACAAAATCCCAGTATTCATCTAGCAATCAGAATGATTTACAGAATCTTTTGAGTGACTTACACATGTTGATACTATACCACATTATCCTCTCTTACTCATGACGCTTTTCACACTAATATTACTCTTATACTTGTATATACTCTAGGCATTACCAAATGTAATACTTTCAGCATTACGAGTAATTACCTTATAATTTGTTTAACCACTCACTTAAAATCGCTTAACTAGGTATTTTCTATATCCTTCACTATCTATTGGGAGCCTCCCACAACGACATGGCTGCACTTACAATCTCTTGAAAAACGGGTGCAGCTACAGTTGAACCATAGAGCTTTTCACCTTGTGGCTTGTGCAACATCACAACAACAACTGCTTCTGGTTTATCAGCAGGAAAAATCCCTGCAAAACTTGTGGTGTAATCACCACGTTGATAACGACCCGTATTGTGATCAAAAGCATCAGCAGTACCTGTTTTACCAGCAATGCGCACACCCTCGACCAGTGAATTACGAGCACCGCCATATTGGGCTGCCGAAACTAACATTTCACGCATATTAATTGCTAATTGTTTATTTAGGAGCGGGCGCTGTTTTGGTGGATTATCAACCATTGCTAACCGTGGTTGAATAAGCAAACCATCGTTTGCAAAAACACTGTATGCCACCGCAAGCTGTAAAGCAGTTACAGTAATACCCTGCCCAATTGAAATCGAGGCTTGATCTTGTGGAACCCATTTATCGTAGTGCTGCATACTGCCTTCACCTGTGTAGTGTTCATCTAGTGGTACAGGTCTTGAAAAGCCAAAATCACGTAACCAGTAGTACATCTCTTCAGGTTCAAAACGTTGAGCAACTTCAATCATGCCGACATTACTTGAATATTTAAGTAAATCAGGCACGCTCATCATTTCACCATGGGTCATTACATCTTTGAACGTTTGGGTGCCTACTTTTAAATCCATCGAAACAGGCAGTTGCTCACCTAAATCGAGCTTTCCACTTTGTAGTAAGGTAGCAAGAACGATAGGTTTAAAGATTGATCCAGGATCAATTTGTTGTAAAAATACACGGTTGTTCTTTTGAGTCGCGTTATAGCGTTCTTGCTCATTTGGGTCGTACTCAGGGTAGCTTGCTGCAGCCAATATATGCCCTGTACCTGCTTGTAAAACAATTGCTGTTCCACTTTCAGCATTGTATGACAGTGCAGTTTCACTTAGTGCTTGTTGGGTTGCACTTTGCAAAGATAAGTCAATGGTTGTTCTAACATTTTCACCCGCTTCTAAACGAGCGTCCATTGTTTTCTCTAAACCTTCAAGACCACGATTACCTGCTACTTGTTCTTCCCCACTAAACCCAATAAGTGGTGCAGCCACCTGCCTGTGTGGGTAAACACGATTTTCAGCTGGGCCTTGTGCTAGGACTTTGCCACTGCTGTCTAAAATATCGCCACGTACAGTAACTTGACTCACTCTTTCTGGTTGTGCACTGAAATCCTGTTGCCTTAGTCCAAAGGCTAAAAGCGCAAAGAAAAATGGAATCAATAAAATAACATTGATAAGCATACGCTGATGTAAGCGCATGGTTGTCGGTAATTTTGTCGAAACAGTTGTTTCCTGTACAGATTCTTGAAGCGCCTCTTCTTGAAGAACTTCAACAACTTTATCAGCTTTTCCAACAGCATCTTTGTCAGCTTTTCGAAATGCTTTTGGCATAATAGCTGTGAAAGATGCAGCTGTGTTTTGAGCAATTTGGCCATCCTCAGTAATGTCAGCATTAGCCTTTTTAGCGTTGCGTTTAAGTTGCTTTGGGGTAGCTTTTTTTGATTCAGTATTTTTATTTCTTAAACTAATTTTTCTAGTCTTCTTTGGCTCAACAGTCTGTTCTAGACCATTATCTTTTCGCATAGGATCTGGCACACCAATTGAAATTGACGCAGATGCTTTTCCTACATTGTGAGAGTTACCAGATCTTAAGGCCATAAGCTTACTGACCTCCAGTTTCAAGAATACTTGTATCTATATTTTCTACTTGATTATTTGACTGACGGTCTGCTTGAAAGTAGCTAGGCTCGAGCTGCTCTAGTTCCATCTCTGAGCTGTAATAGGGAACCATTCCCTGATTTTTAGCCCAGGTGCGAATCGACATAGGGCTGGTAATCGCAGACGCTTCCAAACGCATAACCTGTGTTTCCAAATACAAGGCATCGTGCGCCTCTAATAGTTCAGTGTGCGCCTTACGAATACGGTTGTTTTGAACAGCCACAATCGAAAAAGCCAAGAGCAGTGCTATATATAGAAGCGTCATGGCATGACTGACCTTCATCAGTTTAATCGGTGCATCACTAGCATTAACTAATTTTGCTACACGCTGCTTTTTCTTGCTCTTTGTAGCAATTTTTCTATTTTTAAAAGACTCTGTCAGACCTGCAAATGGTCCACTAGGTTTAGTCGTCATGATCTTCCCCGCCTAATTGAGTTTCATTTTTGGCTTGCGCTACTTCCCCACTTGCTAAAATATCGTTTATAACACTGGCTTCAGCTACACGCAGCTTTGCACTTCGTGCTCTGGAGTTATCGCTAATTTCTTGTTCTGTAGGTATCAGTGGCTTTTTGTAGACAGACTTTAAACGTTTGCTCGAGCGCAAATGCTCTTTTACAATCCTGTCTTCTAGTGAGTGATAGCTCATAACCACCATACGACCACCATCACTCAGTGAATTTTCAATCGCACTAAGTGCATCGCTTAAAGCAGCAAGTTCATCATTTACAAAAATGCGTAAACCTTGAAAACTGCGTCTTGCAGGGTGATCGGTTCTTGGTCCTTTTGGATAAGCTTTAAAAATGATATCTGCAAGCTGCTGTGTGGTAGTAATCACTTCACTGTGTCTAGCTTCAACCACAGCTCTAGCTAACCTTCTGCTATAACGCTCCTCGCCATACTTAAAGAAAATCCACGCTAGCTTTTCTTGACTAAAGTTGTTGACAACCTCAGCGGCAGAAAGCTCACTCGCTTCATCCATACGCATATCTAGCGGGCCATCTTTGCGAAAGGCAAAACCTCTGTCAGCTTCATCCAATTGCATAGAAGAAACGCCAAGGTCCAACAAAACACCTGCAACCTCAGGAATACCTGAACGTCTTAAGTGAGATGCCAAATCACGAAAGTTTCCTTTGACAAATCTAAAATTGATATTGTCTTCTAAACTCTCTGTATATTGCTGAGCACTGTTGTCTCTATCAATTGCCAAAACTTTGACACCTTGATTCAACAAAGCTTTCGTATGTCCACCTGCACCAAATGTGCCATCGACATACCATTGCCCAGGTTTCAGATTTAATTCTTTTAAACAGGTTTCGAGCATCACAGGATTGTGTGGTTCTGTCTGCGTATTATTAGGGGTTTGATCTTGGCTCATCCGACAAGCTCCATAAGTCTTTCTGGTGCAGGAGGCGCATTTTGCAAGTCAGTAATGGTACTGAGCCAAAGCGCTTCATTCCAGATTTCCAGACGATTCGGCGCACCAGCAAAAATCACTTCGTGATCTATACCAGCAAAACGCCTCAACGTATTGTTTAAGGTTATGCGACTTGTAGCATCCATCGTGGCTGGACTTGCACCAGAGTACAAAAACCGTACAAGTGCTCTAGACTCACCATCGACCAATGGAAGATCTTTTAATACTGCTTCTATCTTATGCCATGTTACCTTTGGATAGACATACAAGCAGCCTTCAAAGCCACGTGTAAGCACTACGCCATCTGCAAGAAAATCACGAAAGGTCGGTGGCACGATGACCCGTCCCTTATCGTCTAAGTTGTACTGAAATTCTCCAAATGGCATAGTAACTCGCTTAATCTCCCAAAGACCCCGATCAATTCTAGGTCACTACCAGCCATAAAATAGCTGTCAGCACCTAAAACTAATCAACAAAGTTAGTAACCAATGCACATTATCTGCTTAAAATAGTAGACAAACTGCGGTAGCAAACTAACCAGTGTGTTTGTAGTGTGACTTTTAGAATCTAAAGATCAAGTTATCAGGTACAATCCCCGCTCACTTGGTTGTTACATAGCTATTGATCATTAGGTAAATAATGTATTAGCTATGTTCTTAGGTATTCCCACAGTCTCCCACAATCTTCTCAAAAAACAGTATACATGATGCACATGCTCCCACTCAAGTCACCTTACTATTTAAGGTACTGAAATGGCTTTTGACACACGGATATATGATACAGGAATCTAATTGGTTTAGATGAGTATATTACTACAGCTTTTCGTAATTACTGATTTAAAAGGTTTTTTAGGTAGTATTGCTTCATCTAGCACAATAACAAGCTATGTTGAATAGCCTGATTTTAGTTTTTTTAAAGAAATTTGAGTTTGAAATCAAATTATATGAATTGGGAAAATCCCCCACTTAAGGAAGCTTTTTACTAAAGATTGATTTAACAAGGCAACTTCGGCCCACTTTTGTCATAAGTAGTCGAATCAAGCAAAAAGACCAAATACTCTAAACTACACCGTATAAACGAAATAAACAAAGCAACGATACCGCTTGCTGCCTTGTGACATTGTTAATTTGTGACATTGTTAAACTGTAAAAAGTTGCGGGAGAGGATGTAAGCCGGGTTCTGTCGTGTTTGGTCATCTATCTAGGCCATCTATCGCTAGATGGCTCGAGCGCTCTTCCTGGAGATCACGGGAACGGGCTATTCCTAACTCACTATCGAAGCTTGCACCAACTGTGGTTTACCTAGCTGAACGTGTCACCACATCCACTGGTGGTCTCTTACACCACCCTTTCACCCTTACTACTCAAATAGACAAGCTATTTGAGTTAGCGGTCTACTCTCTGTTGCACTTGCAGTCGCCTTACGCGCCTAGCCGTTAACTAGCAATCTGCCATATGGTGCCCGGACTTTCCTCAACCTAGCAACCTCGATCTCACAACCAAAGCTACTAAATCGCAACCAGACTCCTCTCACCGCAATTGGAAGTGTATCAGAAAATATATGTTTGCGCTAAAGGTGAAAATCTGTAAAAAGCTTGTAAGCTCAATACTTGTACACAAGCTATGTTTATTAAGATTTACGCCACTAAAGCACAATCATAGCTCTAGAAAAATGATTGTGCTTTAACTCAGTAAACGACAATGATGGGGGTTTTAAGGTGGTTTTTAACCAAGAAAATTAGAAGGTGGACACAAGGGAAAATATAGAATTTAATCTAAAAATAAACTGTATAATACAGAAAAAGTAATTCTTGGAGTCAGAAAATGCCCCTACAAAAGTG
>CALHRJ010000555.1 GCA_938038395.1 uncultured Deinococcales bacterium
AACTTACGGCGAACTAAATGCAACAGGTGACAATGCCATTCTCCTATGCCACGCCTTAACAGGGTCAGCGCACGCTGCTGGGCAATACGCAGATGAAAGTGTACCAGGTTGGTGGGACCCACTCATTGGCCCAAATAAACCAATTGATACCAATAAATACTTTGTAGTTTGTAGTAACGTCTTTGGAGGTTGCTACGGCACCTCTGGACCTAGAAGCACCAATCCAGATACCGGCAAACTCTACCGTTTGGACTTCCCTCGCTACACCATTCGTGACATGGTGGACGCCCAAAAACGTTTGATGGAAAAGCTGGCGATTACCCGGTGGGCTTCAGTTGTTGGTGGCAGCATGGGCGGTATGCAAGTGATGGAATGGGCTGCCATGTACCCAGAACTTGTGGGTTCTGTAATCCCTATCGGCATAGGTCCACGGCATTCTGCTTGGGCAATTGGTTTGAATGAAGTTGCAAGACGAGCCATTACCACAGACCCAACTTGGAACGGTGGAGATTACCCAGAAGGGCAGCAGCCAGAAAATGGTTTAGGCTTAGCGAGGGCTATCGCTATGCTCTCGTACAGATCGCTCGATTCACTAGACGCAAAATTTGGTCGTGAACGTGTGACTGAAACCAGAGATTTACTTTCTACAAGTTTTCAAATTGAATCTTACTTAGATTACCAAGGTGTCAAGCTCACCCAACGCTTTGACTCAAATACTTACATCTATATTACTAAAGCCATGGATGACTACGACATCTGTGAAGGTCGTGGGCGCTTGCATCAGGTTCTTGGTGACATGACTATGCCTGCGCTGTGCATCGGCATCAATAGTGATGTGCTTTACTTTGAGTCTGAAGTTAAGCTGTTGGCTGAGCACATGCCAAATTCGCAGTATTATACCTTGAATTCTCCGCATGGGCATGATGCCTTTTTGATAGAGTTTCCACAGTTGGCTGTGCGGTTGAGGCATTTTTTGCAGGGGCTATAACAAACTGTCTAGTTTCACTCTCTAGAGTAGCGTATGAGTTAAAATTTAAGTACACTAACTATCCCTATTGAAATGCTCGAGCTCCCAACGGGGTAAGCTCGAGCATTTGTTATTGTTCCAGAGTCATATCTAATAGCTAGCTACATTCTCAACCGTTTCCCAATCAATTTGGGCTATAAGAGAATCTATCAGTAATTCAACTGCTAGGAGTGTGCCGGGACCAGTACTTGCATAGTTTTCAATGACTTTAATTTCACCATGTTTTACTACCTTGCTATAAACCGCAGCAGCATCCAAAACATTTATGCTGTATTTATAGTTTAAATCCATATAATCAAGTGCATCAATTGCTAAGAAAACATTATTAACAACAGACCTTTCAAGCTCACCCTTAAAACTACCAATATGTTCCACATACTGTTCTCCAGAGTAGTTGAAACTACCATCTTGCCTAACGGTGAAAGTATACGCTGGACAACTGCCATAGCATAGCGTACGCTCTATGCCAACCTCTTCGATACCATGAGTTAGTGTTGCTATCGGATTACTGATCGGTTGGATGCCTGTTTTGTTTGAAATGATTTTACCACTTTTATCCATACCAACAAAGCTACTTGGATTTGAATTTTGCTGATCCTGTGCAATAAGCTCTGCATTTACTTCACGAAATAAATTTTGAAGATCACCCGCAAGTGCAAGACTTAAGAAAGCTGCACTAGCAATAAATAAAAGTGTAATAACTGTGCTTTTCATATTAATAACCTACTTAATAAAATACGTCTTTTTGATTGGGGCTATCGGAAATAAATAACTATCCAATTGTATCAACTTTATAAGAAATACTTGCGTTATTCCGATAGCTTCAATAGCTATTCAGTTCAATCTATCTTGAGTATTTTTTTCTTTCTTACTGCCTAGAGTCTTAAGAAAGTGCTACTTGGCACTATCTTTAAGGGTATGGCTAGTGCAGTGTCAGTATTCATATGAGAATTTATGCAGCTATGCTTTCAAATTCAGTTTTGCTTTTCAAAAAACCTGGGGTTGAATGTACAAGTCGCTCTACACTCACTTCCTATCGACTAAGGACTAAGGACTATGCATCTCAGGGCATCTAAACCTGTCCATTTTATTTAAAGTCATTCCTAAGCACAGGTTTAAATATGGTATACCTATCTACATGGATTACATTTGTTTAGCTGCGGGTAAGGGCACACGCTTTGGAAACTTGGGGAGCTATTTACAAAAATGTATGTACCCTGTCGGTGTGCGTCCTTTTGTTGAATACTCTGCTGCGAATCTCCTCAAAAGTAAATATATCAATCTTGAAAACGACAGACTCATATTTGTAGTTGGGCATCATGCAGAGCAATTGCAGAATTACTTTGGTGAACGCTATAAGGGTCTAAAAGTGCTTTATGTTGAACAAGTCGAGCAGCTTGGCACCGCCCATGCATTACATGTTGTTTATGAGGCCTTAGAGCCTACAGGCGCACTGATAGCCTGGTTAGCAGATGCCTACGTTAAAACTGAACAATTCGAGGCTTTATACGAACATCCACAGGTCAATGTGCAAACTCTTGGCAAAGGTCATGAAGACGAAAAGCCAGACTTACAGATTGACATAGCCGATGGTTTAGTTACTAAAGCATTTGATGGAGATAGCGGTTTATATGACGTAGGACTTTGGAAGCTATCGCCAGAAGTGCTGGATCTTATGCTCAGTAAGTTTCAAAAGGAATACCGCATTTTACTCAACTTACAATATGCTTTAGAACAAGGCCACAAAATTGGTTATGTCATTGCAGAAGAATGGATTCACTTAGGTGGCACATTGCCAACAGTTGAAGAAAATGTGCAAGAAGTCGTGGCGCAAGTACTGGCTCTGGACAAAGCACAAGAGGCTTTAGAAAAGAGAATACCTTAAATGATTATTTCAAAAACACCTTTGCGCATCCCATTTGCTGGGGGCTTAACAGACTTAAAAGATTATGCTGCAGAATTTGGTGGTGTAACGGTTAGTGCTACTGTTGACAAGTATATTTATGTCATTGTCAAAGAAAACTTAGGTGGCTACTTTCGGTTAAAGTACACCGATGTTCAAGAAAAAGTGAATGATGTTTACCACATCAAGAACGACCTTATTCGCGAAGCTATTATTCTTACAGGTTTGGGTGATACACCTCTAGATATTTCAATTATGGCAGACTTGGCTGGTGAGAGTGGCTTGGGTACATCTGGTGCAGTTTGTGTGGGCTTGCTCAATGCACTTTACGCCTATAAAGGTGAATATGCTGGCAAGATGCGCTTGCTTGAAGAAGCAGCAAAAATTGAAGTCGAGATTTTAGAAGGTGCTTCTGGATATCATGACCCATCTATCTGTGCGCTTGGTGGACTTAAGCTGATTGAATACCATGGGGCTCAGATTAAACCTCGCCAAGTTGATATTACTCCAAGTATGCGAGATGCATTTCAAGAATCTCTACTATTCTTTTATGGTGGTCGCCATAATAAAAGCAAACCTTCTCTTGATTTACTGACTACACATATGAAGTCTGCTGAAGATATTTTAGCTGATATTAAAAAAATCGGCTATGAGATTGAGACAGCTTTTGAAAAAAGTGATTTACATCGTGTGGCTGAAATTATTGGTGAACAGCAAAATCTTAAGCAGAGCTTACCAGGTAAATTTTTGGATGATTATGTTCTTGACATTACGAAGAAAGTACGTGACACAGGTGCTTATGCACAATTGCCAGGTGGTAAAATTAGTGCTTTTGTAATTGTCTGTTGCCCAGATGGTCAGCACGAAGCTGTGCGTTCTGCCTTATCAGATTTAACTGAGATTGATATGAAGTTAGAAACTTCTGGTACGAGTGCTATAGAACTGTAGATATATTAGTAACTCCTATGGACTATCATCATTACATCCGTAAACTTGCTGGCACAGCACCAATTATTTTAACAGCAGCAGGTGTGGTTGTTACAAATAAGAGCAATCAGCTTTTAGTGTTTTAGCGAATAGAAACAGGTGTGTGGGATTTGCCTGGTGGACATATGGACATTGGTGAAAGCCTTGAGGAAACTGCTATTCGTGAGACTTTTGAAGAAACAGGCATTATTCTCAATAACATTGAACTGATAAAACTTGTTTCTGGTAAAGACGCTATTGTTCAAGATACTAATGGTGTTGAAACTCATTATGTAACTGCTATTTATAGTTGTACTGATTTCTCTGGTGAATTACGTGGGAGTACCGAAGGACAAGAAGTAGCTTTTTTTAATCTTGATGCTGTGCCTCAGCCTATGTCTAAGTCTGTGCAAGCGGTAGTTGATTATTTGAAACAAAAGAGTGGTGGAGCAGAATGAGTTCTAAACTATTACCTGAAGGTTTTATAGCCTTTTATCCTTGTGTAGATTTAGAAGCCACAAGACATTTTTACGAAACTGTTTTAGGTTTGGAAATGGTTCGTGACCAAAAAACTTGTTTTATTTTTAAGACAGCACAGGAAGCTTTTATAGGCTTTTGTAAACATGAAGATGCAAGCCCACACAAAGATTTAATCATCACACTACTGACAGACAAAGTGGACGAAGTTTACGAGCATCTAAAAAATAATGTTATCGAAACAGAGCATGAACCTAGTTTGAACGAATACTACGGTATCTATCACTTCTTTGCAAAAGACCCAAATGGATACCGCTTGGAAGTTCAGCGGTTTATTGAGCCTTTATAAGAAATTAAAATGACTATTTACCGCCATCCATCCAAGTTCTTAATTCAGTACCAAGTGTAATGAAAATGCCAAGGTCAGCAAACCCAAAACGTTCTTCTTTGCCAATAGCAAAGGTGTAAGGTCCAGCTTTACCTGTTCTTTCCCAAACAGTAGCAGTACAAGCTGCCTCAGTTGGACCAACGGCATCGACCACACGGTAGCGATGATTCATGCCAGAGAATTCTTCACGGAAAGGTTCATCAAGGTATCTTAGATCTGTTCTGACAACATCGCCACAGCGCCATTCCATTTTGAAGTCTAGAGATTGTCCTAATTCATTGTCCAAGACGAGGAGCTCGAGCGGCTCGAGCTTGGCCAACGGCGGCACAACAAAA
This sequence comes from uncultured Deinococcales bacterium, assembly GCA_938038395.1. Lineage (GTDB taxonomy): Bacteria > Deinococcota > Deinococci > Deinococcales > Trueperaceae > CALGZD01. The sequence goes on from CALHRJ010000555.1 coordinate 5,097, forward strand.
CTATGCTTTTCCCCTTCATTCAAATACAAATAAAAAGCCTGAGACATACTAGGTTCAACAACCTCAAACGGTCCATCCCCTTGAGGAAAACGAGGCTTATGAGCAACCGCAAAAGTCAGAGCGACTAAAGAAAGTACTAACAAAAATAGTTTTAAATACTTTAGTGGGTGTTTATTCATGTCAGATACTCCAATTGTATGTGCCTATCGCAATTTTAAGCATTTTTAATGTCAAAAGACTATAGTTTCTCTTACAGTTGAAGACTCAGGTAATGGTACAAGTAGATTTATTCAATCTGATACCTTTACTGGTGAGAATGTCCAGAGTAAAGCAGGTTTAGATACTGCACTCTTTGCTACTGGATTATTTAAAGCTTTTAATGCTGAATTGAAGGCAGAAGTAGAAGGAGGTTTCTAATTAACTCTTGAAAATACAGTTGGTGAATTTGTTCTAGTAGATGAGTTAGACCGTGCTGTAGAAATTTACTCTCAGATGATTCAAGAATATTTGGCATTTGCATTAATAAACTCGACAATACTGATAGATGATTTCACTTCAAACAGTTGTTGTTATGCCTTTAACAGTAAATTAGTAAATTGTCTAGCTGATGGAGTATTTTTTGCAACTGCTGATTGTTGCTGATTTATCACAATCAATTAAAAAGCCTGATACTCATTTTGAGCACAGGCTTTTTTTAGTAATGTATTAAGCTTTATTCAAATATTGGAGCTATAAAACGGTCAATATTACCCTCACCAGCTCTTAGCAGTTGGTTACTTGATTGTCGAATTAAAAGAAATTGCTCACTGCTTTCGTTAGCTGCTACGGCTAATTCTGCCCAAGCACCATTAAGACTTGCCCATTGGCTATTTGCCTTAGCCCAACCTGCGTCTACAACAGTCCAAGCATTCGCTAGTTCTTCCCAAGTACCTGAGCTTAAATCAGGCGTCCAAGGCAGAGCTGTATCAGACCTAAAATATGTGCGAAAAACCCCACGTGGTTTAGTAAAACGCGTAATGCGTGGTGTTTCATCAAATAGCATGACTCCTGTTTCACTAGCAATCATTGCACGCCTTCTTTCAATATAACTCCAAGTTAGCTCGTTATTAGTCCATGACCTATCCCATGTACTCCATTCACGGTTATCTATTTGATCCCAACCTTCATCAACTAGGTCCCATGAATTATTTATTTGTGA
>CALHRJ010000556.1 GCA_938038395.1 uncultured Deinococcales bacterium
CTTGCTTCTAATACTTATTTTTTGCCTTTTAAGCCACTTCACAGTATTCAGCTTCGCTAATCCAGAAGCAGACCTTCTAAAACAACATCTAGATACACACGGACATATTCTAGTTGAAGATAGTACACTTACTGTAATTTACGAAGGTGAAGCATCAAGTGTGGAAATTTGTTGTTCCATGACTGAGCAACTCACAAGATTAGATGATAGCAACATCTGGGTACTTAGAAAAACAATTCCTAATGTGTCAAAATTAGTTTTGAGTTACACCTTTGTTTTAGATGGTGGAATGCCCCAAGACCTCCCAGAAATTTGGCGTGGACCTCAAGCTCCAAAGGCTCCTGAAGAGCGCCAGCCTCCAATAATAAGAACTTTAGGACATTTACTAGATAGTGAAATATTAGGCGAATCCCGAGAAATATATGTATACCTCCCTCCTGATCATGAAAGTTTGAAATGGGGTTTTGACTTACCTGTTGTCTACATGGCAGATGATACATTTGTGGGAAGTAAACCTAATTATATTGAAGCGCTCATTACACAAGGTAAATTACCTCCCATGCTCCTAATTGCTACAGAAACAGGTAATGATACGGAATACCTACCTGGGGAGGATGCGAACTTTGAACTCCATGAACGCTTTATCATTGAAGAAGTTCTACCATGGGCAGAAGCAACCTATGGAGCATCACCAGACCCTAAAAAGCGAGCTGTTTTTGGAGTGTTCAACGGCGCTATCTATGCAGCAACCATGGGATTAAAAAATCCTGATGTTTTTGGCTATGCAATGTCATTTGGTTTAGGTATTAATCCAACATGGCTTGATCCAACACTTTTACCAAAAGGTAAACAAATAGATACTAATTTCTATTTTTTAGCTGGTGAACTTGAAGAAACTGTTTATCAACAAACATTAGACTTATCTCAGCAACTTGTTCAAGAGAATATAACTAGTGTTTTTAAATCACGCGTTTCAGGACACGATTATCTACTGAGGAATGAAGAATTTCCTGCTGCAGTCTTATGGGCATTTGGATTAGAAGAAAAGGCAGAAGAATAAATAGAAAAATAGCTAAGTGCATTCAGAAGCTTTTCATGTAACTTCAATTAAACTAATGCTATGCCTCGCATCAAACTAACCTTCATACTCTCCTTTTCTGTCTTAATTTTACTTCTTCTCTGTAGTCTGACCTTTGCTCAACAAACAGTATCTAGTGAAAATACCATTGCGACATTTCCACTAGAATCTTTAGAAGCTGGCCTAATGGGAACAGCTATCACTGCTGGTGCTGGCAACGAACTTACAGAATTTCCAATTGAAGTTCTAGCTTTACAAAGAGACTTACTCCCAGGTGCGCCACTTGTTTTATTTAGAGCCAGTGGGCCATTTATAGAAGAAGTTGGTGGTGTAGCTGCGGGTATGAGTGGCAGCCCTGTATATATCGAGCAAGATGGTGAATCACTGCTTTTAGGTGCGATTGGGTATACCTTTCCAAGTAGTGACCATACTTTAGGGCTAATTACGCCTTTTGAATTTATGCGCCAAGCACCGCCCCTTAGTTCACTAGATGCTTTGCCCTCTTTTGCGAATATTGATGTAGCGGATTTGGGTGAGCCCGTAGCAGTTGCGACGCCCTTACTCTTTTCGGGGATTAGTGAGAGGGTAGCGAGTAGGCTCGAGCCCCTCTTCACATCTGGCAACATGCAACTCATGCCTATGCAGTCTTTAAGTGCAGGTAACTTCAAAGAAGAAGACTATGTCTTCCAACCCGGCAGCGCTGTAAGCGTAGAACTTAGTCGAGGTGACATAAGCCTAGCAGCAGTAGGTACAGTCACAGCAATAGACGAAGAAAATGGTTTGTTCTGGGCTTTTGGACATCCTTTTTTACAACGTAGCAACGTAAGTTATGGGCTAAGCCCAGCCTACGTTACACACATTGTCCCAAGCGATATTGTGCCCTTTAAACTAGCAAATGGCGGCTTTGGCAATCTCGGTACCGTAACCGAAGATAATCAATATGCAATTTCTGGTCTTTTAGATGTTCAACCAGATTTTCTGCCAATAACCTTGAGCATATCTGCACTTGGTAAACAAGTCACCAAAATTTTCCAAGTTAGCAACGATGAGCGCTTCTACGCTGTACTTTTAGCAGCCTCTAGCCTTGGGATTATGGATGAACTCTTTGCAGTACGCCGTCAAGGAACTATTGATATAGCTTGGGAGGTCGATGTAAAAGGTGGTCAAACTGTTAGGATGCTCGAGCAGATTGCTGATAACAACGACATCGCCTTTGAGTCCAGCATCCTGCTAGCAGGTCCACTAGCAATCCTTGGTAGCAACTTTTTTGAAGATCCAGAAGTCTCAAACGTAAATATAAGCATCAACTACAGCCCAGACATCAATGTTGCTGATGTAATCGAAGTACACGCTGAGCCTAGCCAAGAGCTAGAAGAGCAAGACACACTTATTGCCCATGTACGCTTACAACCTTACCGTCAGCAAGCAGAAGTTGTTACTTTAGACATTGACTTACCAGAAGGAGTAACAGGCGAGTTAGACATAATCTTCCGTGGTGGTACTGAACCTAGCCCACAAGATGACAATAACGACGGCATTGACGATAAGCTACTTAGCTTCGGTGAGCTCTTAGTTGCAATGCGTGAACAGAGTCAAGGCAGCGAACTGATAGTAGAAACAAAGGTTGATGGCGATTATCAACGACTAGCACGCAAGCAATTTCCCTTCCTTATCATTGGTGAAGAAACGTTAACCGTTCAGATTGGGAGTGAAGAAGATGCACAAAAAGACGCAAAAGATGATATTGTAGATGAAGAAAAGACTGAAGGACAGGATAGTACAGGACGTGAAGGCAGTAATTCTTTACTTGAGGATGAACGCCCATAACTAAACAGCCGAAGCTAACCATCTGATTTTATTCACTGCATAAGAAATAAGTAGAAATATCAACATGACGACTACTTTAGCTTCTAAAAAAATATCTTTTACTGCACAAGAAGTTGCAAGCAAATTAGGTGGAAAACTAGTTTCTACAAAAGCAGCTTCTAAAAACTCAAAGTCTAGTTTCACAAAACTAGTACCTAGCAACAAGCCTGAATCAGGCACAGTCATGGTTGTGCCATCTGCCGAAAAACTAGCAGGCCTAGAAAACTTTGACCTGCTAATTGTCATAGCTGAAGATGTTGATTTAACCACCGTAAATTCAGATGACTACCTTCTTATAAGTGTACCTAACAGCCGCTTAGCCCTTTCTCAACTCAGTAAACTTTTTAACCCTCGCCCTAGCCTTGCATCTGGCATTCACGCTACCGCATTTATTGACCCACAGAGTCAATTAGGTGAGGATGTTGCCGTAGGTATTAACAGCATCGTTGCTGCAAATGCAGTTATTGGTACAGGTACCAAAATTGGCACAAATTGTTACATTGGTGAAGGTGTGCAAATGGGTAAAAACTGTCAGATTGAACATAATGTCACGCTTTATGATGGTGCTGTGATTGGTGATGAAGTCATTTTGCACTCAGGCGTTGTAATCGGCGCAGATAGCTTTGGTTATGCACATGATGGCACTGCTTATCAAAAGATAGAACACCTAGGTGGCGTAGTTATAGAATCTCATGTAGAGATTGGTGCAAATAGTACGGTTGATAGAAGCATCTTTGGTGTCACCAAAATTGGTGAAGGTACCAAAATTGGTAATCTTTGTCAGATAGCCCACCACACAACTATTGGTAAACACTGTTTACTTGTTTCATTTGTAGGGGTAGCTGGTAGCGTAACTATTGGTGACAACGTTGAACTTGGTGGGCATGTTGGCATTGGTGGACACACAACTATTGGTGATGGCGCAACTCTCGTTAGCGGTAGTGGTTTAAGTAAGAATGTGCCTGCTGGCGAAACATGGTTTGGAACACCTGCTATGCCAATTAAGAAGTGGACGCGTCAGCTTTATCTGAGGGGTAATTTAGAGCGCATCTGGAAGTATGTCCGAGCTGAAGAAAAGAAACAGAAAAACACAGAGAAATAATGAAGATAGTTAGATGTCTGTAGTATCTATAACTGGTATTGGTGTACACAGTGGTCTAAGTTCTACTGTTAACATTCACCAAGATGCAAATCCTACACAACCTATTCGTTTTTACCGAGCTGGTAAATTCATACCTGCACTGGTTAGTCAGGTCGTCTCAACTGAACGCACAACCACACTAGGCGATGCTTCAGGCATTATGCGAGTATCTTTAGTTGAACACATTCTTGCTGCACTCTATGTCGCCAATAGATGGTCTGGCTTAGTTATAGAAGTGAGTCAAGAAGAGTTACCCATTTTAGATGGTTCTGCACAACCTTGGTTTGAACTTATTTCAGATTTAGGTAACAAGACAGATGCAATTCAACCTTTAGAACTAACAAAAACCTATAGCCATGAGCAAGATGGTAGTTCTATTAGCCTCATGCCAGCATCTGAAACAACACTAAAAGCTGCTATAGATTTTGAACATCCCGCTATTGGTCAACAAAGTTGGTCGGGTAAACCTCAAAATTTCATTGATTTACTACCTGCACGTACCTTTGTTTTGAATGAATGGTTAGAGGATTTAAACGCTAAAGGTTTGGGTTTAGGCATACAAGAAGATAACTGTGCCATTCTTAAAGAAGATAGTGATTTAGCTAAGCTTTATAGATTTAAGAACGAAGCAGTTATGCATAAAGCGCTTGATGCGCTTGGGGATCTGTTTTTGTTGGGTGCGCCCTTTGCAGGAGCTTTAAACATCAGCCGAGGATCGCATAAGTTACATATTGCGTTTGCTCGTTTAGTTTATGCTGAACTTTTGAAAAGCCAATAAAAAAACGAAGCCGAAATTAGGTTGGCTTCGTTTTAAGTTTTGAAGAGACAATTTTTTTCTGAAAGATGAATATATTCTGAAATATAAGTCTTAGCCATGCATCTGTGGTGTTACTGTGAGTTCTAGTTCTGCTTTGCGTTTTTCTTCAGCTAGCTTGTAGAGCTCGAGCATCTCTTGTCTTTCTTGATCCTGTAACTCGTGGTAATTTTGAAAATAATCTTGAATAATTTTACGTTGATGTTCCATGAACTTAAGTCCTGGGTTTACGGGTAGCATAGTAATTCTCCTCGCTTATAAGATTAGAGCTTCTTTTCTGTCCAAACACTTGCTTATCTGTTAACGAGTTTAGTGTTTTGACTACGCTACTTGCCTGTAAAGAGCTGGAGATTTATTCAGCTTATACTTGTTTCCTTTCAGTTTGTCAAACTATTAAATCCGGCTATGCTTTTCTAGCTAGGTTTTGGCATGATACCTATGCATACCGCCAAAACTAAAGCCTATTACTTTAGGTACAATAGGCTTTTAAAATTTGGGTTTATTAGCGTTGAAATATGTTAAGAATGTTACAAGTTATTGATTAGATTTAAGTCCAACTTAGTTCTCAGTCTCGTTTTCAATTTGTAATTCAGTAGATTGATTATCCGAGTTGTTTCTGCGAAGAGGTTCAGTGAGCTCGAGCACAGGTGCAAACTTCCCAACACCCATTGGCACGGTTGTTAAATCTACATAAGGATCAACCAGAGTTGCAGCTTCACGACTATTCAAAGAAACAATATTCCGTGCATAAACCTGTACATCGCCATACCCTTCAGCTTCAAACTTCTCTTGAATAAAATAAGCGGTTTGATGAATCAAATCAGGGCGTGACAAAATTTTCAAACTTTGAAA
>CALHRJ010000557.1 GCA_938038395.1 uncultured Deinococcales bacterium
CTATAATACTTTTATAGCTACTGATGATATTTGTAATACTTGCATGTAAGAGAAAATAATACTGATTTGATGATAGATTTTGAAAATATGAAATACTGTAACAGTTACTTGTTGTTCGAATATTTGTTGTTCCCACTCACCAGCTCGAGCATAATGATCCACTACGTCATCGCCAAGCGCAGCGCGTAGCATTTTTGAGTTGCGGAACTTCTCAACTGCTGCTGGTAGGTTTTTCGGTATTTGGTGAAGGGAGTCATCTATATAGGCGTTGCCTAGGTACTCTGGGGGTAGCTCGAGCCCTTCCTCTATCCCTGCCAAACCAGCTGCAATATTTGTAGCAATCGCCAAGTAAGGATTCAAATCAGAACCACCAATCCTACACTCAACCCGAACCCCTTTTGTATCTGGACCAACCACTCTAAAACCAGCCGTACGATTATCAACTGACCAAACACACTTAGTCGGTGCAAAGGTTCCTTCCATAAACCGTTTATAGGAATTCACATAAGGTGCCATACACAACGTGATGTCATCAGAGTATTTAAGCATGCCAGCCAAATACTGTTGCATAGTTTTTGACATCGCATTCTTAGCTCCCGAATCATAAAATACAGGATTACCTTCTTTATCAGCAATTGATTGGTGAATGTGACTTGATGAACCCGCAGCGTCACGGTGCCATTTCGCCATAAAGGTAACAGCTCTTCCCTCTTGAAAGGCAATTTCTTTAACCGCTTGCTTAATCAATACATGATTGTCTGCTGTAGTGAGTGCATCTGCATAATAGACATTGATTTCAGCCTGTCCTGCCGAGGCTTCACCTTTAGTATTTTCAACTCGTAAACCTGCACCTTGTAAACCAGTACGTATTTTACGCATTAGGCCTTCTTCTTTAGCAGTTTGGAATAAATGATAATCTTCATTATAACCGCTGATAGGTGTAATACCCTGATAGTGACTATCCTTCAACTCTTCAAAACTTTCTTTGAATACAAAGAATTCTAACTCAGTAGCCACATTAGCCGCTAACCCCATAGCAGCAAGTCTATCAATCTGTTTTTTCAAAATAGCTCTTGGAGAATGTGCCACAGGTATATGATGATGATCCAGCAAATCACAAAGTACAAAAGCTGTTCCAGGCGACCAAGGTAACAAGCGCATTGTTTTTAAATCTGGTTTCATGATGTAGTCGCCATAACCAGCTTCCCAGCTGGTCGATTCATAACCACTAACTGTTTCCATATCTAAATCTGTAGCAATCAAGTAATTGCAGCAGTGCGTTTCTTCCCAAGCAGTTTCTACAAAGAATTCTGCCTGAAAGCGTTTACCCATCAAGCGGCCTTGCATATCTGGAATAGCAGCAATTACAGTATCTACTGTTCCGTCAGCAATATAGTTTTTCAATTGATCCATAGATAAAAGTAAGGACATTCGGTCTCCTGTATGATATTTTTCGTTAGCTAAGTTTACCTTACTTGTGCTAATGGATGCTTTTTCGTCTTCATTAAGCGATTTAAGGCTACTTTAAGCGGTTAAGAATCAATAAATGTATCTTATTGCAGTTGATTTCTCCTTTAATTACTATATACTTAAACAGTGGAGTGTATTATGGTTCGGTCAAAATCAAATAATGTCTTTCGAGTTTTCAAACAAGCAATCTATTTTATAGGTGTTGCATTGTTACTTGGGGGATCGAGCCTTGGTCTAGCACAACAAAGTAATACCGAATTTACGCTAGGATTAACGGACAACTTTAGTTCGATTTTCTTGCCTAGTAGTTTGACAACTTCGAACAACTTAAGTGTAGGTTTTATACATCTTCCAACCTCTCAAGAGGCTTTAGATCTTGATGGTGAAAGCAAGTTTGGTATTTCTAAGCTAACAAAAGATACATGGGGTTATTCTGAAGAAGGCTTTCAAATATCGCTTAACGGAACATCTAATCCTTATGCCCTAAATAATGCAACAGATAACTCTTCAGATGTATTCCTGTCAACAAGTTACTTCCAAAGTCTTGATTCACTGACAGGATTATCGTTGTTCGAAAACCTCGGTTTATCAGGATTTACCGAAGTATCTTTACAGGCAAGATTTAATCCATCATTCTTAAACGACATAAGCACAACTGAGGCAGATGCAAATTCTCCATTTTCTGCACAAGGTTATTTAGGCTATAGACAAAGTTTTGATACACAATTACCACTTGGTACGAATAACATTCTTATTGAACGAATCAGTATCGAACCAAAGGTTGAAGCAATATATGATACTGAATTGAACTTCGGTGCAAACCTATCGATCTTTGCTGATACAAACTTGTTTGACAGTTCTAACCTAAGCTTAGGTTTAGAAGGTGGTTATACTGATGGATTCTGGTATAACTTTACGATTAACTCACCTGTAAAATTCTAAACGCCTACATCAACTTAGTTGCTTAATATATTCAATAATTTCTGTTGCTGCATTGACAGCACTTAGTTCTGTTGTATCTAGATTTAGTACATTTGGGTGATCTGGTTTAAAGACTTCTAAAGTTTCATTACGATTTTTTGCAGCCATAGCGTCTGTTGATTTATGGCGATCTTTTCTATCAACGTTTGTAATTCGTTGTGTAATTTCCGAAGTAGAACAAGATAAGCGGATGATAGCTAGTCGGCTCGAGCGCACCTGAGCAATCTCAAGTATCTGGTTAAACACAACACTATCCTTAACACGTCCTTCTTTCAAAGCATTTGTAAACACAAAACTATAATCTGGTGGCGAAAGTGTAGCTATCGTTTCAAAAACAGCAGCTCGAACCTGTCGTACTCTGTGCCAAACCGCGTCAGGCAACTCATTCTTCCCATCTGAATGAATTAGACTAAAAATAGGGTTATTGATTGCATGGTTATCAACCAACTTTGCACCTGTTAAGCTAACAAGCTCTTTTGCAATTGTATATTTACCCACACCCTCATGACCAAGTAGATAAATGATAGTATTGTCCATACTTAAGCATAAGCACATTCAATTGCTATTACAACTAGAAAAACCTTGAATGCACCTTCAACAGATTTGCAAGAGATTCGATACTCAAATGGACCCAGAAAACACCCTTAAAAATAGAATCGCATTGGTTACTGGCGCAAGTCGTGGCATAGGTAAAGGAATTGCAATTGCTCTGGCCAAAGCAGGTGCTACTGTTTACATAACAAGTCGAAGTCTAGAGGCTGATACTTCTATTCGTCCCTTAGAAGGTAGCTTAGAAGACACTTTAGAAATCATAAAAGGATTTGGTGGAGACTGCACCGCTATAGCTTGCGACCATAGTATTGACTCCAATATTCAGGACTTATTTAAAACGATTCAAAAAGAACAAGGTTGCTTAGATATTTTAGTCAATAATGCTTGGGCAGGCTATCAAATAATGCAGCAAGGCGAAAGTGGTTTTGGCACTAAGTTCTGGAAACATAAAAACCCAGCAAAATTTTGGGATTCAATGTTTGATGTTGGTGTTCGTTCACACTATTTAGCTTCTACCTATGCTGCAAATTTAATGGTCAAGCAATCTTCAGCTTTAATCGTTCACCTAACATCATCTGCAGGTTTTAAATATACATCTAATGTGGCTTACGGTGTGAGTAAAGCAGCCGTAAACCGTATGACAGCAGACATGGCGCATGAACTAAAAAAGCACAACATAGCAGTAGTCGCACTTTGTCCTGGTCGAACAAAGACCGAAATGATTTTATCTCGCAAAGGAAGTACAGAACACAACGAGTCACCAGAATTTGTAGGTAGAAGCATTGTTGCACTTGCATCCGACCCAAAAATCATGGATAGAAGTGGTCAGACTTTAATTACCCGAGAACTAGCTATTGAATACAGCTTTACAGATATTGATGGTAAACAACCGACTACAACAAAAGGCTTCTAACATTTTTAAATTCTAAATCATAAATTTAAGTTGAGGCAAAATAATGGACTACAGAATACTAGGCAGAACAGGCGTCAAAGTCTCCCCTTTGGCCTTGGGCACGGATAACTTTTCAAATCCAACCTCAGAACAAGAATCTATACAGATTATTGATAAAGCCTTAGATGCTGGCATTAATCTTATAGATACCAGCAATAGCTACGCAAAAGGAAACGCAGAACGCATCATTGGTAAAGCTCTAAAAGCCAATGGTTTGCGGGATCAGACCCTGATTGCAACCAAAGCCCACTATCCCACAGGTACAGGTCCCAACGACAGTGGTAACTCCCGTCTGCATCTTATGAAAGCTTGCGAAGACTCTTTAAAACGTTTGCAGGTTGATAGTATTGATCTCTTTCAATTGCACCGTCCCTCTTTTGATATTCCTATCGAAGAAACGCTAAGGGCACTTACAGACTTAGTACGAATGGGAATGGTTCGTTATGTTGGTGTTTCTACCTCGCCAGCATGGAAAGTTATGGAAGCTATCATGGTGAGTGAACTAAAAGGGTTAGTTCGCTTTAGTTCAGAACAACCACCTTATAATCTATTAGACCGAAGAATTGAAAACGAACTTGTTCCTACTTGTCAAGCTCATGGTCTAGGGCTTATCACTTGGTCACCTTTAGCCATGGGAATGTTAGCGGGACGTTATAGTGATGCCAAAGCACCTCCACAAGAATCACGTGCTACCTTGCGTGGTGGCATTTACGCTGAGCGAGTGACCCAAGCTGCGATTGATGTTGGTAATAAGTTTGTGGAACTCGCAAATATCAAAGGCATCTCCCCTGCTCAGCTTGCAGTTTTATGGGTTAAAGATCAGGAAGGGATAACAGCACCCTTGATTGGTCCGAGGACTATGGAGCAGCTCGAGCACTTCTTACCCGTAATGTCTATGACTTTAGATGACGATACAAGAAAAGC
>CALHRJ010000558.1 GCA_938038395.1 uncultured Deinococcales bacterium
TCTACTCGGTATAAATTCCGTATATTCAGCTCTTCTTTAGAGCTCAGTTAAAGCTCCTTCAAAGATATGAACACTTTATCCGTAGCGGTAGCTTCTAAACATCAGGCTCAAGTTAGAGATAAAAAAAGCTCTATGGCTTAAGTCATACGCCCAAAGGCCTATACATATTTGAATTGCTTAGCCTCTATGCACTTCCTCAACCGCTAAAAATAAGCAGCTATTTAACTCGTGATACACTATTTATTGAAGCTCATCAGTAGGACAATTGAATTCAGTTTTTTACGGCCACAAAAAGCCATTGCCAACGATCCTTTTAACAAAGGACCACAAAAGAGTGTGATGAACCGCTATTCTCTGCAGCACCAAGGTCAAAGATAATTATTATCGGGCAAGCTTCTGGATTAAGGCACAAACTTCTTGCATACCTTGGGATGATAAAAGCGGGAAACGCTTGTGTGAATAGCGGGGTGTTACCAGCAAACAGTTTTACAATGAGGTTATCTTTACCATCATTCCAATGGACTTATACTTTTCGGCTAAAGGTACCTCTGATCTACCGTCACAAAAAGGTTTTGTAGACAAATGACATCCACAGTAACTATATAGATGGCTAAAAGATTAAAGTAATCAGCAAAGCCCCTTGTCAATTTATGCCTTACCTACCTTAGCTCCTTAGAGCCAACCTTTTTCCCTTGCCAAACGTGCTGCTTCAATCCGATTGTTCACTCCGAGCTTACTTATAGCCTCAGACAAATAGTTACGCACCGTACCATCACTTAACTCAAGCTGTACTGCAATTTCTGGACTACTTTTACCTTCACCAGCTAAGCGCAAGACTTGCCGCTCTCTATTGGTTAGCGGGTCATTGTCTGTCCAAGCTTCGGCAGCAAGTTCAGGGTCAATCGCTCTACCACCACTGTGGACACGGCGCAAGGCGTCGGCAAGTTCTGTCGCTGGGGCATCTTTAAGCAAGTAGCCAGATGCCCCAGCTTCTAATGCACGGCGTAAGTACCCAGCTCGAGCGAAGGTAGTGATAATCACAACCTTACAACTTAAGTTCTGTTCCTTCACCACTTGCGCTAATTCAATGCCCGTCATTTCTGGCATCTCAATATCCGTCAGCAATATATCTGCGTCATGTTCTTTAAGTTGTTCTAAAGCAATACGTCCATTTGCCGCTTGCGCCACAACTTTTATATCACCTTCTAATTCCAGAAGGGCAGCAAGAGCGCCAAGCAATAAACTTTGGTCTTCAGCAATAACAACTTGAATCATTCAAAACCCTCAGTCTTAAGAAACACTTGTACTTAGTCCTTAATTAGGAATTATTTTAGTCTGAACGGCAAAATCCTTTGGTAATGAAATGCGTAGTTTTAAACCTTGAGAGCTATTAGCTTTATCAACTTCAAAATGCCCACCCAACATAAGCACCCGGTCACGAATACCTGAAAGCCCATTCCCCATCTCCCCTACCATACCTTTACCATCATCTCTGATTTCAAATTCAATTTTTTCTGAAGCATCTTTCAACTCAACAGAACAGTGAGATGCATCTGCATGACGAATAATATTTGTAACAGCTTCACGTAAAACCAAACTTAACGTACTTTCCTGTAATGCATTTAAAATATTCGCATCGCCTTTAAAGGCAAAATTAACCTTAGCAGCTTCTAAAGCAAGCTTGGCACTGGCAATTTCAGACATAAAACCTTGTTGTCTATAGCCTGATACAGCACTCCTGACTTCAGCAAGTGTTTCTCTTGAGATTCTTTCAACTTCTTGAATTTCGCTTCTAGCTTTATCGACATCTTTATCAATAAGCTTGGATGCCAGTTCTGATTTTAAGGTTATAAGGCTTAAGGTGTGACCTAGCAAATCATGGAGGTCACGGGCTATACGTTCACGCTCTGCAATCGTGGCAAGATGTTCGATTTCCTCGTTGGCAAGCTCGAGCCTACTTCGACCCCTCTCTCGCTCAGCTTCAAACATCCCCACAAAGCCTACTAAAAGTGTGAAGAAAACACCTGGCGCAAAAATAAAGAACTTTGCTTCAATAGTATAAGGTGCAATAAAAAACCCAATAACATTGAGCAACAGGATAAAGACAAAAAAGAGTACTGCTTTAAAAGGTTTATACGCAGCTGCTGCAGCGGCAGCAGCATATATAAAAAAGCAACTTGCACCAGAGTTAAACAAGCCAAATATAGCCGATGTACCTATCAATCCAAGTAAAGCCAAACCGCTGATTGCAACTAAACGTTTTCTACCCGAAGATTGGAAGCTTATAAAATATAGCGGTAGGAAAACAAGCATTAACGCAAAGGTAAATAACCAATTTCGCAAACCATAGTCAGTAGACAGAACAGGTTGAATAAATAGAAATATTAGATACACCAAATAGACATATGGTGTCCAACCTATCTTTTTAGGATTTAAATTAATTTCCATAACTTTACTCAACCCTGCTCGACTTTATTAATATTTTGCTTACACTTAACCAAAAGTTTTGCCTTCATCTCGCTTATACAGTATAAGCGCAATCACTAAAAATAGGACTGTGTAAATACCTAAAACAATGATGTGACCTAGTACCGAATCTCCTTGATCTACATTTATAACACTAAAAGCTAACTGTGCTAAATGATAAGGAGCTAAAAAGGGTGCAATCTTTTGTAGAAACTCAGGCAAGGCTTGTATAGGAATCCACAGACCAGATGCGAATGCCATGGGTAAATAGACTAGATTCACAATAGCTGGTGCTGAATTAGGCCCGACAGCATAGCCTATGGCTAAACCCATAGCTGCAAAGGGCAATGAGCCTACAACCATAATCGCCCAAATTGATAATAACTGTAACGCTGCTAAACGCACCTCACCAAATAGAAAACCCAATAGCCATAACAGTAAAAAGATAATCGTGCTAAACATCGCTGCCATAGCCAGCTTAGCCACAAAGTACGCCAGTGGTGGCATAGGTGATGCTTGCTTTAAACGCATCCAACCTTGACCTCGTTCTGCTGCCACACCTGCACCAAAGCCAAAAAGTGATGCACCTATAACCCCAAATACGCCATAAGATACAAAGTAATAAGTGGCACTATTGACAGGTCCAAAATCCTGTTGACCAAAACTTAAACCAAAAAACATATAAAACAGGGTTGGAAAAAGAATCGTAGACAATGCAAATACAGGTAAACGAAGAGATTTTAAGAATTCATACTTAGCTTCCAACCAGTAAATATTTACTATATTGCGCTTTTTGTCTTGAGTAACTTGACCAGAATTCATGCTGCTTTCCTTTCTTGAGTGAGTGCTAAAAAGGCGTCTTCCAAACCAGCGGTTGTAACTTCTAAACCTGTAGCATTATTATCTTCTTGTAAAATATTGTAGACAGTTCTTTCTGCTTGACTTGTTAGGATTTCTAAAGCTACACCATCTTGTTTGACAGAGCTAACCCCTTGCATAGCTAAAATCTGTGCTGGGCTTAGGCTTGACGTGATGCGTATTTTTCTATCTGCCGTAATCGCTTTAATTTCAGATGGTGTACCATCCGCAATGATTGCACCTTGATTAATTACCACAATTCGGTCCGCAAGTGCATCCGCTTCTTCAAGATAATGGGTAGTGAGTACTACTGTTTTACCTTTATCAATAAAACCCCGAACTTGCTCCCAGAGTGAACGGCGAGATGCAACATCTAGTCCAGTTGTTGGTTCGTCTAAAAAGACAAGGTCAGGATTGCCGCACATGGCCAGCGCCAAGTGTAAACGTTGTTTTTGCCCACCTGAGAGTTTGCCGTACCAACGGTTCTCTAAGCCAGTTAAGTTAGAGAGCTCGAGCGTCTCCGCTAAACTCAACGGATTCGGATAGTAACTACTGTATAGCGCAATATGCTCTTTTACTTTCAAAGTATCTGGAATGCCTGAAAGCTGCAACATGACACCAGTTCGTATGCGGCTCTCCGTACTCTGTGGCTTTTGCCCAAAGAGCAAAGCCTCACCTGCGCTTGGTTTCAGTAAGCCCAAGAGCATACTTATGGCTGTGGTTTTACCCGCACCATTGGGTCCAAGTAAAGCAACGACTTCACCAGCGTTTATCTGTAAGTCAATATTCTTTACGGCTTGAACTTTAGCGTAGTTTTTACTAACCCCTTTTAGTTCTGCAATTGCTTCAGTCATCATTTAACAAACATCCTCTCACCTAGCCAGTCTTGTTAGCTTCAGTATGATGATTCAGTTGACTTATTTGCAGTGCAAAGCGTCAGCAGTTGACTATGACAGTTGTCATGTCAAAAAAGTTTCGAGGAAATAGAGATAAGTGGTAGGTCTTTTCTAAAAATATTTACTTATCTTTAAAGATTAAAATTATTATGAAGATGATGTTGCTTGACATTTCCAAAAACATCTGCTAAGATTCTCAGCATGACTTTGAGAGCGACCTTTAACCAGCAATTTAATAAACAGGTGAACGTGATAATTAATCAAATTATCGTGTTAGGTTCTCTTGGAGTGATAAGCTTGAACTAAGCTTTATACAAACACACACTCTATTGGGAGAACCGAAATTTGGTTCTCCCTTTTTTTGTGTTTAAAATCCACAAGTTACCAATACATCGCCCATATATCAAGCTTTTGAGAGGAAATAGCATGCATAAGCCGTAACAAATAACACGCAAATAACAGGTGTCAAGATAAATATATTCGTCGTATTTGAGGATAGCTCAGTTGGTAGAGCGCCCGACTGTTAATCGGGATGTCGTAGGTTCGAGTCCTACTCCTCAAGCCACTTTCACAACTATGTAGGGATGTGTAGTTCAATTGGTCAGAGCGTCTACCTCATAAGTAGAGAGTTGCTGGTTCAAGTCCAGCCACATCCACCACTACTTACAACTATTCTCTTTAGTTTTCTCTTTAATTCCGTTTAGGGCTGTAGCTCAATTGGCAGAGCGAGTGATTTTGATTCACTAGGTTTGGGGTTCAAGTCCCCACAGCCCTTCCACTTCTTTTAGCCTTATGGACGTGTCGCTTAGCTGGCAAAAGCACTTGTCTTACACACAAGAGATCGTTGGTTCGAGTCCAACCACGTCCACCACTTTTTTGTTTTTGGGTTTATAGCTCAACTGGCAGAGCAAACGACTTTTAATCGTTTAGGTCGGGGTTCGAATCCCTGTAAGCCCACCACTTTTTAGCTATGGATGCGTAGCTCAGTTGGTAGAGCAACCATTTTTAGAACTAGTCAGTGTAATCGGTTTGTCGCTGGTTCGATGCCAGTCGTATCCTCCATTTTTATTTTCGCTAGGAGTTTCGTTTTGTGTAATTTATGGATGTGTAGTTCAGTTGGTAGAACGCTTGTGTGAAGTACAAGAGGTCACTGGTTCAACTCCAGTCGCATCCACCATTCTTTTCTGGGTTTATAGCTCAATTGGTAGAGCAAATGACTCTTAATCATTTAGATCGGGGTTCGAATCCCTGTAAGCCCACCACTTTTATTTTGTCTTAACTTATGGATGTGTAGCTCAGTTGGTAGAGTAATCGTCTGATATGCGATAGGTCGCTCAGCATCAATTTCTGCCGCATAACCTTTAAAACCCCGTCTAGGACAGTATCTTTGAAATCCCTTTTTCGTACCCAATCTATAAAATCCAACTCGTACCCCAATTTGTACCCCCAATTTTTTGTACCAACAAAAATACCATGGTTTATTCCAATTCCTTTCTTAGATTTATCCATCATATAACCTCATCAAATATAACGTTCTCACTTAGAGACTCTTCATCATCAGATTCAGTTTCATGACATTCATTCAGCTCTAAAGGTTCTGGAAGTGTTGGCGTAAAAGTCGCTTCTAAGTAATCTTTCTCAATAACCTTCGCGTATACATTCATCGCAACATCAACTTTTGAATGCCCTAAAAGTTTCTGCAAAACCTTAGGAGGAAACTTATTTTTCGAAATAAGACTTCGAGTAACGTACGTAGCGTAAGTCTTTCTAATGGTATGGAACTTAATTGGACGTAGTGATAATTGCTGGGTGATGCTAGCGAATGACCTTCTTATATTTCTAGATTGAATTGCATGTCCTGAAAATGATGGGAAAACTAAATTATCATCAAACCATTCTAATGTCTCCTTTATTTTTTTAATGAGTTCTGCATGCTCCATAAGAAGTTCATAGTGTTCCTCTGTAATTGGTATTTCACGAATACTAGAACGAGTCTTTGGAGTATCTTCGTAATATTCATTATGGCTAAGCACCCTTTGTGTAATAATTTTAATCGAAAATCGAAAATCATCTGTTTTCTCAATCGGTATTTTATTTACTTCTGACCAGCGTAAGCCAAGAAGTTCACCGATTCGCAATCCTGCTGCAAAAGCAGTGTAATATAAAGGGTAATAAAGTGATCTCCCAACATCATAGTAATATTTAGCTAAGTGCAAGAATTGGTCTACTTCCTCTAAAGTCCAAGGTTCGTCTCTTGGATTATCAACTTTAGGTACTGCTACCTTATCGATATCAGCAGCAGGATTCTTCATCTCATAATTATGTCCATACAACTTACGAGCATATTCAAATGCTGCTCTAAGTAAAGTCAATACCTGCTGCGCTGTCCTATAACAACCTCTATCAATATTCCTATATTGAATAGTCTGAATATCTTCTGGTACTACCTTAGATACTTCTAGATCTCCAATATATGGATTTATGTGGTGTCTGATAAGAAATGCATAGTTCTTAAGCGTCGAACGTTTCCACTGTTGTTTTGACTTATGAGTGAGCCATTTAGCAGTGAGTTGACGCACTGTCATAGTGACTGGGCTAGGTGACTTCGCAATAGCAACTTTAACTTTTGCTTCTCTATCTTGCACTGCCTTACGCGCAGTGCTTCCATAACCATAGACCTCTTTCCTTTTTCCATTTGGCAATAAAACTCTTCGTCTTGCGCGGAACTTGGTATCAGGTGAGTGTGCACCTGACCATTCAAGAACCGTCCCTTCGCCATAACTTCGTTTTTTTGTCATAACTTAAACTTCCTTTTTTAAAAGATAGAAACTAACGTTTTAGGGAGGAACGTCTTATCTCCATCACCGTGCCAAAGTGTTTAACATCTGAACTAAAAGCTCAGTTCTAGACGTGATTATAGTTATCTACTTAATTATAGCTACAATCGGAATTATAGTTATACTATACCATATCTTAAGTTCTCACAAATACTTAATAAAATCTTAATAGATGTGTTTATTAGAAGTCTATGAAATTGAAAAATCAAGAACTACACATAACTATCATTTTAAACAGCCTCGCTATCATCGAATCGCATTATTTAGAACTATGTAATAACTACCCACGCATGGGTAGCCTTCCTCTCACAAACTCTCAGATAATTTTAGATATATTTAAGGTGCTTTTAAGGTATGTATAAAAAGCACCTAGTTTTGGGAGGAACGTCAAAAGGTTAGATTCATGGCAAAGAAACTACAGAACTTTAGACAAGAAGCAAACTTATCGCGAGAAGAACTTGCTGCCGCTACTAAAGTTTCTTACAACACAATCTGCCGAGCTGAACAAC